>NZ_JBHLZP010000105.1:0-1822 GCF_042429965.1 Actinoallomurus acaciae | reverse complement strand
GCCGCGATGAGGTTGAGGCGTAGTGAGGTCTCTCCGGCGTGCGCGGCGTCCTTGGTGTGCATGTCGAGACAGACGCCGCAGCCGTTGATCTGGCTGGCGCGGATCTTCACCAGCTCCTGCGTCACCGCCGGCAGCGCCGAGTCGGTGATGACCTTGCCCGCGGAGTTGATGTGCTTGGCGAACTTCGCCACGACCGGGTTGCCGTAGAAGTTGAGACGGGCTTCCATGATGATCTCCTTGCCGCTTTGTGGCTACACCCCACTGACGGAACCGGCCGGGCACGATGTGACCGTCGGCCGACGTGACCTGCGTCACCGTCTCCGGGGGCGGCGTCAGCCGTGGAGGGCGAGATAGGGCGCCAGTCCGATGAGGCTGACGATGAGCGCGTACTTGAGGGTGCGAGCGGGCAGGCGGCGGGCGATCACCCAGCCGAGCAGGACTCCGGCGAGTTCGGGGATGCCGACCAGGGCGGCGAGGGGCCAGTCGATCGCGCCGGCGGTGAGGTAGCCCAGCGTGCCGACACCGGCGATGACCACGGACTGGACCTGGGCGGCGGCCAGCGCGGACAGTACGGGGGCGCCCAGGGTGACCAGCAGCGGGACGGACAGGAGGGGGCCGCCGACGCCGACGAGGCCGCTGGCCGCCGCGACGCCGAGGCCCACGGCCGCGACGACCCCGGCGCGGAGGTGGTGGTCTGCCGGGCCGGGGCGCGGGCGGCGGTCGCGGTACCACACCAGCGCGGCGACGCCGGCGGAGAAGACGCCGAGCACGATGCCGAACGCCTTCCCGGAGACGACGCTGTTGATCAGCACGCCCAGCGGTGTGCCGACGACGGCCGCGGTGGCCAGCGACAGGGCGGTGCGGCGGGTGTGCGGGTCGTGCAGGTGCCCCGAACGCGTGTACGCGGCGGTGGCCAGCGCCCCGGTCGCGACGTGGGTGACGATGGCGGTCCCGGCGACCTGCGCGGGGGGGAGAGGGGTCAGGGCGAACAGGCCGATGGTGGCCAGCACCCCGCCGGGCCCGATCGCGGTGATCCCGACGCCGGCCGCCAGCCCGAGCACGGCCAGGGCGATGAGCGTGGGCGGCTCCAGGCCGCTCACCGGGACGTCACCGTATGGGCGTGCGCGGGACATGGGGGAACCACGGCAGACCTCCAAGGATGGTCGATGTCAGGGCGCCGAGGGGACGGCGCCGCGGTGCAGAGTGGCCTGGAGGACGAGCCGGTCCGCGCGGATGTGAACGGTCTCGGCGTCGACGGGACGCCCGTCGGCCAGCCGCGTGAGCCGGTCGATGGCGAAGACGGCCGCCCCGGCGGGGATGCCCAGCAGGGCCGCGGTGTCCGCACCGGCCGTCATCGCGTGCACGGCTAGGTCGGCGCGGCCCAGCGGCTGCCCACTGATCCGCTCCAGCAGCACGAAGACGTCCTGGTCGGTCAGCTCGCACTCCAGCAGTGGACGGCCGATGTCCAGGGGCAGGTAGGTGGCGTCCAGGGAGAGGGGCTCGCCGTCGAGCCGGCGGAGTCGTTCCAGGTAGACGGCGCCCGCGTCGCGGGGAAGCTCCAGCCGGCGGGCGACGGCGTCCGGCATGTCGGCGACCGGGTGGGCGGCGCGGACCTCGTTGGTGATCGTGCCGCGCCCGAGCAGGGTTTCGGCCAGCCCGGCCAGGCGGTCCAGGCTGTGGCCGTAGCGCTGCTGGGCCACGACGGTGCCGACCCCGCGCCGCCGGGTGATCAGCCCCTCGGCGCGCAGCAGCCCGAGGGCCTCGCGGATCGCGTTGCGCGAGGCCCCCAGCTGCGTGGCGAGTGTGCGTTCGTCGGGCAACC
>NZ_JBHLZP010000104.1:0-19616 GCF_042429965.1 Actinoallomurus acaciae | reverse complement strand
GCCTCGGCCGGTGCCTCGGCGGGGGCCGGGCTGGGAACGACCGCCGGGGCGGCGCCGTCGGCTCTCAGCACGGCGATCGGCGTGCCGATGGTCGCCGTGGCGCCCTCGGGCACGAGGATCTCGCCGAGGACGCCGTCCTCGTACGCCTCGTACTCCATCAGGGCCTTGTCGGTCTCGATGTCGACGAGCGAGTCACCGACGGAGACCTTGTCGCCGGGCTTCTTGTGCCACGAGCTGACGACGCCTTCCTCCATGGTGTCGGACAGGCGGGGCATGAGGATCTCGGACATGGTCTTCCTAACGGCGGCCGGTCGCGGCGAGCGTGTCGCGTACGGCGGTGACGAGGGACTCGGCCGACGGCAGCGCGGCGAGTTCGAGGGGCTTGGAGTAGGGGAGCGGGACCTCGGCCATCGCCACCCGGCGGACCGGCGCGTCGAGCCAGTCGAAGGCGCCCTCCTGGATCGTGGCGGCGATCTCGGCGCCGATCCCGTACGTGAGCCAGTCGTCCTCGGCGATCACGGCGCAGCCCGTACGACGGACCGAGGCGACGACCGTCTCGCGGTCCAGGGGACGCAGGCTCCGCAGGTCCACGACCTCGGCGGAGACGCCGTCGGCGGCGAGTTTCTCGGCGACCTCGGCGGCGACGTGCGCCATCCGCGAGTAGGCGATGATCGTGACGTCCGTGCCCTCGCGGGTGACGGCGGCCCGGCCGATCTCCGCGGGCGTGATCTCGTCGGGGACCTCGCCCTTGGTGTTGTAGAGCGCGAGGTTCTCCAGGAAGAGCACCGGGTCGTCGTCGCGGATCGCGGCCTTGAGCATCGCCGAGGCCTCGGCCGGCGTGCTGGGAGCCAGAACCTTGAGCCCGGGGATGAAGGAGTAGAACAGCTCGACGTTCTGCGAGTGGGTGGCGCCGAGCTGCTGCCCGCCGCCCCCGGGCGTCCGGATCACCATCGGCACGCTGCACTGGCCGCCGAACATGCCGTAGATCTTGGCCGCGTGGTTGACGATCTGGTCGAGGGCGAGCAGCGAGAAGTTGATCGTCATGATCTCGACGACGGGCCGCAGCCCGAGCATCGCCGCGCCGATCGCGGCGCCGACGAAGCCCTCCTCGGCGATGGGGGTGTCACGCACCCGGCGCGGCCCGAACTCCTTCAGCAGCCCCTCGGTGATCTTGTAGGAGCCCTCGAAGACGCCGATCTCCTCGCCCATGAGGAAGATGTCCTCATCGCGCAGCATCTCCGCGCGGAGCGTGTCCCGCAGGGCCTGACGATAGGTGACAGTGGCCATCGGGGACTCCTCTAGAAGACCGGGTCGGCGGGCAGGCGGCGGGACTCGCCCGGCACCGGCGTCGCGTACGTGTAGTCGAACAGGGTGGACACGTCGGGGTGCGGGCTGTCGTCGGCGAACGCCGCCGCATCGTCGACCTCGGCCTTGACCTCGGCGTCGAGCTTCTCGCGCGCCTCGGCGTCCAGGACGCCGTTCTCCTCCAGCTCCAGCGCGAAACGCGCGAGCGGGTCGGCGGCCTTGAGCGCCTCCTTCTCCTCGGCGGTGCGGTAGCGCGCGGGGTCGACGACCGAGTGGCCGCGCAGCCGCGGGCTCGTCGTCTCCAGCAGGAACGGCTTCTGCTCCGTGCGCGCCCGCTCGACGGCGGCGTGCGCGGCGTCCTGCACGGCGATCGGGTCGGTGCCGTCCACGCGGGCGCCCTCCATGCGGTACGCGGCGGCGCGCCGGTACAGCTCCGGCTCGGCGGAGGAGTGGTCGACCGTGGTGCCCATGCCGAGGCCGTTGTTGATGACGACGAAGACGATCGGCAGGTCCCACAGCGTGGCCATGTTCAGCGACTCGTGGAAGGCGCCGATGTTGGTGGTGCCGTCGCCCATCTGGCACATGACGACCTCGTCGCCGCCGCGGTAGGAGATGGCCAGCGCGGCGCCGGTGGCGAGGGGAAGCTGGCCGCCGACGATGCCGTAGCCGCCGAGCAGCCGGGAGTCGGTGTCGAACAGGTGCATCGACCCGCCCCAGCCCTTGGAGACACCGGTGCTGCGTCCGTACAGCTCGGCCATGACGCGGCGGGCCTCGATGCCGCGGGCGAGGGCGTAACCGTGCTCGCGGTAGTTCGTGAACAGGTAGTCGCGGGGCTCGAGCGCGGCCATGAGGCCGGTGATCGTGGGCTCCTCGCCGAGGTTGAGGTGGCAGTACCCGCCGATCTTGGCCTCCGTGTACGCACGGGCGGCGCGTTCCTCGAAGCGGCGGATCAGCAGCATCTGCCGGTAGTAGGCGACGAGCGTCTCGGGCCGTGGCCTGGACCTTCGCGTCCGGCGAGAACGCGCCGGGCTCCTCGTGTCGGTGTCAGCCATCGAGGTCTTCCCTTCGTACGCAGGCCGCGCGCCCTGGGGTGACCACGACGTGCGCCAGTAGATCAGGCGATCAATGATCGATCATAGTTCAGTCGCCGGTGCCCTCCGAACGGCGGTCATCTACGATTGACGAGCGTGAACGCTCTCAACGCCCCGGCCCTGGTCCGCACCGGCCTCGGAGACCAGATCCGGCAGGTCCTCATCGACCGCATCACGTCGGGGGAACTCCAGCCCGGCGAGCGTATCGTCGAGCGTCGCATCGCCGCCGAACTGGGGGTCAGTCAGGCGCCGGTCCGCGAGGCCCTCCGGCAGCTGGAGGCGCTGCGGCTGGTCGAGACGATGCCCAACCGCGGCGCGAGCGTACGGGATTTCACCGAGGCCGACTTCGCGGAGTTCTTCCCCGTGCGCGCGGGCCTGGAGGAGACCGCCGCCGAGCTCGCCGCCCCTCATCTGGCCGGCCGGGTGGAGGCCCTGGACGAGCACATCGAGCACCTGGCCACCGCGGAGGGCCCGGACGTGATGCGGCACAGCATCGCCTTCCACCGAGAGATCGTCGACGCCGCCGGCAACCGCCTGCTGCGGGAGGTCTGGGAGTCGCTGGGCATCGAGATCTGGACCACCCTGTCGGTCCGGCGGCACGACACCGAACTGTGCGGCAAGACCGCCGAGCACATCGAGATCGCCGACGCCTTCCGCCGGGCGGACCCACGCGTCGGCCGCATGCTGCACGACCACGTGATGAAGTACGCCCCCTGACCGGACGCGCCCTCGCCGGCGGCGATCAGGGGGGTGCGGGCGCGTGGCCCCGGCCGGGTGACGGCCCTAGGATCGGTGGCATGGGGCGCCCCAACGACGAGGTCGCGGAGCTCTTCCAGGAGTTCGCGGACCTGCTCTCGATCACCGGTGAGGCGGCGTACAAGGTGCGTGCCTACGAGAAGGCCGCCCGGTCCATCGCCGGCTACGCCGAGGACGTGTCGACGCTCGACCTCAAGGGGCTGCGGCGGATCCCCAACGTCGGCGAGGCCATCGCCAAGAAGATCCTCGACTACCGCGAGACCGGCACGATTCGCCAGCTCGAGGCCGTCCGGGCCAAGATCCCGGCCGGGGTGCGCGCCCTGACCGCGATTCCCACGCTCGGGCCCAAGAAGGCGCTCGTCCTGTACGAGGACCTTGGCATCTCCTCCGTCGACGAGCTCGCCGAGGCGATCCCGGCGGGGCGGCTGGAGGGGCTCAAGGGGTTCGGCGCCAAGACCGAGGAGAACATCCTCCGCGGCATCGAGCTGATGAGACGCGCGGGTGACCGCGTCCTGATCGACGTGGCGATGGAGGTCGCCGAGGAGATCGTCGCCGCGCTGTCGCCGCTCGCGCGGCGCTGTGAGTACGCCGGGTCGCTGCGCCGGTCCCGCGAGACCATCGGCGACGTCGACATCCTCGCCGCGGCCGCCGACTCGGGTCCGCTCATGGAGACCTTCGCCGCGCTCCCGCTCGTCGCCGAGGTGATCGCGCACGGCGACACCAAGACCTCGATCCGTACGGTCAAGGGCCTCCAGGTCGACCTGCGGGTCGTCCCGCCGGAGTCCTGGGGCGCGGCCCTGCAGTACTTCACCGGCTCCAAGGCGCACAACGTCCGCACCCGGGAGATCGCCGTACGCGCCGGGCTGAAGCTGTCGGAGTACGGCCTGTTCGACGTGGAGAGCGGCGACCTCATCGTGTCCGCGACCGAGGAGGAGGTCTACGAGCGCCTCGGGCTGCCGTGGGTGCCGCCGACGCTCCGCGAGGACGGCGGCGAGATCGAGGCGGCGCTCAGGGGCGAGCTGCCGCGCCTGGTCCGGCTCGAGGACCTGCGCGGCGACCTGCACAGCCACACCGACCTCACCGACGGCATCGCCCCGCTGGAGGACATGGTCGCCGCCGCGGCGGCGCAGGGGTGGGAGTACTTCGCCATCACCGACCATGCGCCGAACCTGTTCATGCAGCGCATGACCGACGAGAAGATGCTCGCCCAGCGGGAGGCCGTGCACGCGTTGGGCGAGCGCCACCCGGACCTGACACTGCTGCACGGCACGGAGCTGAACATCGACGCCGACGGCGAGGTCGACTGGCCGGAGGAGTTCCTGTCCGGCTTCGACCTCTGCGTGGCATCGGTGCACTCGCTGTTCACCCAGGACCGCGACACGATGACCCGCCGGATCGTCCGCGCCGTCGAGAACCCCGGCGTGCACGTCCTCGGGCACCCCACCGCCCGCCTGATCGGACGCCGGGAGCCCGTCGACTGCGACTGGGACGCGGTGTTCGAGTCCTGCGCCCGCCACCACACGGTCGTGGAGATCGACGCGTTCCCCGACCGGCTCGACCTGCCCGCCGACCTGATCCGCCGCGCCCTGCGGTACGGGGTGAAATTCTCCATCGACAGCGACGCCCACGCGACCGGGCACCTGGCCAACCTGCGGTACGGCGTCGGCACGGCGCAGCGCGGCTGGCTGACTCCGGACGACGTCGTCAACACCTGGCCGCTGGACCGGCTCCGCGACTACCTCGGCACCGGCTGAGCCGGACTCGCGAAGGTCCGCATGAAGTCCGGGCACTCCACGAGCCTCTCGTGGTCGCAGGCGGCGGCGTGCCGGAGGCCGTCACGCATCCGCGTCAGCCGGGCGATGTCATCCTCCAGTTCCCGCGCCTTGACGGCCATCCGGGCGCGCAGCTCAGTGTCGCCCGGGGTGGCCACGAGGAAGCGGGCGATCTCCGCGACGGTGAAACCGGCGCTGCGGGCGCAGGAGATCAGCGCGAGGCGGTCGAGCACGTCCGGCCGGTACGTGCGCCGCAGGCCGTTGCGGCCCGCCGGGGCGATCAGGCCCTTCTTCTCATAGAACCGCAGCGCCGACGGCGCCAGGCCGCAACGATCGGCCACCTCGGCGATGTCCAGCAGCGTCTCGGCCATCCCGTCTCCTTGACTTGAATCGCGCTTCAAGTCGCAGACTACCCGCCATGAAGATCCATCACCTCAACTGCGGCTCGGTCAGGACGATCGAGGCCACCTACGACGGCCCGCCGCCCGCGCACGCCGTCAACCACTGCCTGCTGGTCGAGACCGACGCCGACGGCCTGGTCCTGGTCGAGACCGGCCTCGGCCTCGGCGACGTACGCGACCCGGACGAAACCCTCGGCGCCGACTGGGTCACCATGGCCGAGCCCGTGCTGGATGAGGAGGAGACCGCCGTGCGCCAGATCGCCCGGCTCGGCCACTCACCCGGCGACGTGCGCCACGTCATCGTGACCCACCTCGACGTGGACCACTGCGGCGGCCTGCCGGACTTCCCCGACGCCCGCGTGCACGTGCTCGCCGCCGAGCTCGAGGCGGCGCTCGCCCAGGCGCCCAGCTTCCGCTACCGGCCGGCCCACTGGGCGCACGGCCCGAAGTGGGTCACCTACACGCCCGAGCCGGGTGAGGAGTGGTTCGGGTTCACCTCGGTCCGGCCGGAGGGCCTGCCGCCGGAGATCCGGCTGGTGCCGCTCGGCGGCCACACCGCCGGCCACACCGGCGTCGCCGTCCGCGACGGCGACCGCTGGCTGCTGCACTGCGGCGACGCGTACTACTACCACCGGGAGCTGGCCGCCGACCCGCACCCGCATCCCGTGCTGGACTTCGTGCAGACCACCTCGGAGGTCCACCACGACCTGCGGCTCGGCACCCAGGCGCGGCTACGCGAGCTCGTCCGCGACCACGGCGACGAGGTGTCGGTGTTCAGCGCCCACGACCCGTGGGAGCTGGATCGCCATCGGGGCTGACGGCGAGCCGGGGCTCCGGCCCGCTCCGGCGTACGGCGCGCGGCGCGATCGCCGGCATCGGGCCGCGCTCGCGCAGCGCGAAGGCCGCGCGGAAGGTCGCGATCCACACCAGCGCCGAACCGAGCACGTGCGCGACGACGAGCGGGCCGGGCACGCCCGTGAAGTACTGAACGTAGCCGATCACGCCTTGGGCCAGCTCGATGACGAGCAGCTCGACCGCGCGCCGCTGGGCGAGGCGTGGCGCGGTCGTCAGCCGCAGCCCGAGCAGCAGCGCGAACGTCAGGCCGACCGTGACCCAGACGACGTCGGCGTGCAGCTGCGCGACCTGCTCGATCCGGAACCCGAAGCGCGGCGCCTTCGCGTCGCCGGCGTGCGGCCCGGTGCCGGTCACGACGGTGCCCGCCACGAGCAGCACGAAGACCACGCCGATCAGCGCGCGGGCGAGCCAGACCAGCTCCCCGCGTACGAGCCGGCGGGCGGGTGCGTCCCCTTCGCTCGCGCGGATCCACAGCGCGGTCGCCGCGGCGAGAAGGGCGGGGGAGAGCAGGAAGTGCGCGGAGACCGCGGCCGGGTTGAGGTCGGTGAGCACGACGATGCCGCCGACCACGGCCTGGGCCACGACGCTGAGCGGCTGGATCACGGCGAGCCGCACGAGGTCGCGCCGCCGGGGCGACAGGCGCACCGCCGCCACGAAGACCGCCACGCCGACGGCCAGCACCAGGAAGGTCAGCAGCCGGTTGCCGAACTCGATGGCCATGTTGACGGCGGCGTGCTCGGGAGAGTGCGACGGCACGAGGCTGTCGCCGGTGCACTGGGGCCAGGTGGGACACCCGAGCCCGGACCCGCTGACGCGCACGGCCGCGCCGGTGGACATGATGAGGGCGTTACCGGCCACCCCGGCGAGGGCGAGCCACCGCATCGAGGCGGACGTGGGGCGCCACACGGCATCGACGAGCCGCGTCACGGGATTGTCGGATCGCACGCCCCTCATCGTATGAGTGCCCCGCGGTGACCCGGATCCGGGTCACCGCGGACGCGCCGCCGGGCCGCCCCGCCACCGCGAGGTTCAGGCCTCGGGGGCCTCGGGCGGGGACTGCTGGGAGCGCGTGGCCCCGACGCAGGCGGCGATGACCAGGCCGATCGCCAGCCACTCCCGCCAGTACAGCATCTCGCCCAGGAACACCAGCCCCACCACTGCCGCGACGGCCGGCTCGATGCTCATCAAGATGCCGAACAGGCGTGCCGACATGCGCCGTAGCGCCTCCAGCTCCAGGGTGTAGGGGATGACCGACGACAGCAGGCCGACGCCGGCGGCGACGATGAGCAGTTCGGGGTCCAGCAGCTTGGCGCCGGCGGTGCCGACGCCGATCGGCAGCATGACCGCCGCGCCGACGACGCTCGCCACCGCCAGCCCGGACGACCCGGCGAAGCGCCGCCCCGTCGCGCCGCTCAGCAGGATGTAGAAGGCCCAGCCGGCCGCCGCCAGCAGCGCGAACGCCACCCCCGTGATCGTCACGTCGCCCTCGCCGCGGGCCAGCAGGGTCACGCCGCCCAGGGCCAGCAGCGCCCACACCAGGTCGAGCCGCCGCCGCGAGGAGAGGATGGACACCGACAGGGGGCCGAGGAACTCCACGGTCACCGCGATGCCCAGCGGCAGCCGCGCCAGGGCCTGGTAGAAGCAGGCGTTCATCCCGGCCAGCGTCAGGCCGAACAGCGCGGCCACGCCGATGTCGCGCCAGGAGTGCAGGCGCCGCAGGTCGCGCAGGGCCGACCGGTACGCCACGCCGAGGACGACCGCCGAGGTCAGCAGGCGCATCATCACGACGGCGTCGGGAGAGGAGCGGGCGAACAGGTTCTTGGCCAGGCCCGCGCCGACCTGGACCGAGACGATGCCGAGCAGGATCAGCGCGGGCGGCGGCACCGAGCCGAGCGAAGGCCGCAGGGCCCCCGTCCGCGCGCGGAACCGACCCGCCCGGCCGTAGGACCCCTGGGCGTCAGCGAGCGCCATCCGTCACTCCCAGCGAAAGAAGCACGCCGCCAGGGCGAGGCCGAGCACGGCCCACACGAGCAGGACGATGAGGTCTCGTACGGGCATGCCGGCGCCGTGCTGCAGCACCTGCCGCAGGCCGTCGGCGAGCGCGGAGATCGGTAGTAGTTCGAGGACCGAACGTAGCCCGCCGGAGAATTTTGTCAACGGGAAGATCACGCCGCCGAGGATGAGCAGCAGCAGGTAGACCAGGTTCGCGGCGGCCAGAGTGGCCTCGGCGCGCAGGGTCCCGGCCATCAGGAGGCCGAAGCCGCTGAACGCCGCCGTGCCGGCCAGCACGAGCACGACGGCGGCGAACGGGTCGCCGTGCGGGCTCCAGCCGAGGACGAGCGCGACCGCGCCGACGACCACGGTCTGGAGCAGCTCGACCAGCAGCACGGTCAGCGACTTGGCCGCGATCAGGCCGGACCGGGGGAGCGGCGTGGCGCCGAGGCGCTTCAGCACCCCGTAGCGGCGTTCGAAGCCGGTGCCGATCGCCTGGCCGGTGAACGCGGTGGACAGCACGGCCAGGGCCAGGATGCCGGGGGCGAGGAAGTCCACGCGCCGGCCCGGGCCGACGTCGAGGAGCGGCGCGGAGGCGAACAGCGCCAGCAGCGCGACCGGGATGATCAGGGTGAGGAGGAGCTGCTCGCCGTTGCGCAGGAGGTTGCGCACCTCATAGGCGGTCTGGACGCCGATCATGCGCGGCAGCGGCGCCGCCCCCGGCGACGGCGTGAAGACGGTGTTCATTGCCCGCTCCCACTCCTCACTCGCTCCGTGGACGATCTCGTGCCGCGGCCGTCGGCTCCGCTCGCCGCGGAGTGCTCGCCCCCGCTCATTGCTCGCTCCCGCTCCTCACTCGCTCCGTGGACGATCTCGTGCCGCGGCCGTCGGCTCCGCTCGCTGCGGAGTGCTCGCTCGTGGTCACGAACGCAGCTCCCGTCCGGTGAGTTCGAGGAAGACGTCTTCGAGGGTGCGGCGTTCGATGCGGAGGTCCTCGGTCATGACGCCGTGCGAGGCGCACCAGGCGGTCACCGAGGCGAGCAGCTCGGGGACGAGGTCGCCCTCGATGACGTAGTGGCCGGCCGGGGACTCCTTGGCGATGGTCGCCGGCGGGAGCGCGGACAGCAGTTCGTCCAGGCCGAGCCCGGGCCGGGCGCGGAAGCGGAGCTGGCGTTCGGCCCCGGTCAGCTCCGGCGGGCTGCCGCCGGCGATCACCACACCCCGGTCGACGATCACGACCTGGTCGGCGAGGCGCTCGGCCTCCTCCATGTGGTGGGTGGTCAGCATCACCGCGACGCCCGCGGCCTTCAGCTCCTCGACCAGCTCCCAGGTGGCGTGCCGGGCCTGCGGGTCCAGGCCGGCGGTGGGCTCGTCGAGGAAGACCAGCTCCGGACGGCCGACGACGGCCGCCGCCAGGGCGAGGCGCTGCTGCTGCCCGCCGGACATGCGCCGGTACGCGGTGCGGCCGGCCTCGGCCAGGCCGAGGTGGTCGAGCAGCAGCGCGACGGAGACGGGGTCGGCGTAGAAGCCGGCGACCAGGCGGAGATACTCTCCGGCGCGGGCGCCGGTCGGCACGCCGCCGGACTGCAGCATGACGCCGACACGGGCGCGCAGCGCCTGGTCACGAGGGTCGAGGCCGAGGACGCGCACGGCGCCGCCGTCGGCGCGCCGGTATCCCTCGCAGATCTCCACGGTGGTGGTCTTGCCCGCACCGTTGGGGCCGAGCAGGGCGGTGACCTCGCCGCGCCGGGCGCTGAACGACAGCCCATCGGCGGCGATGTTCGTGCCGTAGCGCTTGACCAGGCCGCTCACATCGACGGCGAGGGGTGTCATGGCACCGAGTGTAGGTGCGGCGGGTCGTCCCCGAGCGGTGACCCCCGAAGTGCGCTCTGAATATTGATTCAACGGCTCGCATAGCGATACAGTTGCTCGTGCATTCCTCAGGAGGTCAGATGCTGCGTGGGCGGAGCTACGTCAAGGAACTGGACGTCACGCCGGAAGAGTTCCGCTTCCTGCTGACGCTGTCGGCGGAGCTGAAGGCGGCCAAGCGCGAGGGCGCGGAGCGACCGCGCCTGACCGGCCGCAACATCGCGTTGCTGTTCGAGAAGTCCTCCACCCGCACGCGCTCGGCGTTCGAGGTCGCCGCCCACGACCAGGGCGCCCACACGACGTACCTCGACCCGGCGGGCTCCCACCTGGGTCAGAAGGAGTCGGTGCGCGACACCGCACGCGTGCTGGGCCGGATGTTCGACGGCATCCAGTTCCGCGGGAGCCGGCAGGCCGACATCGAGACCCTCGCCGCGCACGCGGGCGTGCCCGTCTGGAACGGCCTGACCGACGAGTGGCACCCGACCCAGAGCCTGTGCGACGTCTTCACGATGACCGAGCACAGCGACAAGCCCGTGGGCGAGATCTCCTACGCCTACCTCGGCGACGCGCGCAACAACATGGGCAACTCCCTGCTCGTCGCGGGCGCGCTACTCGGCATGGACGTGCGCATCGTCGCGCCGGCCGGGGTGCTGCCGCCGGAGCCGGTCCAGGCCGCCGCCCGCGAGCTCGCCGCCCGCAGCGGCGCCCGCCTCACCCTCACGGCGGACGTCGCCGAGGGCGTGCGCGGCGTGGACTTCGTGCACACCGACGTCTGGGTCTCGATGGGCGAGCCGCGCGAGGCCTGGGGCGAGCGCATCGCGCTGCTGCGGCCGTACCGCGTCGACGAGGCCGTCCTGGCGGCGACCGGCAATCCCTCGGTGCGGTTCATGCACTGCCTGCCGGCGTTCCACGACCGCGAGACGACCGTGGGCGAGGAGATCTACCAGGAGTTCGGCCTGGACGCCCTCGAGGTGACCGACGACGTGTTCGAGTCCAAGGCCTCGATCGTCTTCGACCAGGCCGAGAACCGCCTGCACACGATCAAGGCGATTCTGGTGGCCACGCTGGCGGACTGAAGTCACCCGGACGGTCCCGGACGGTCCCGCACGGCGCGACGGCGACGTTTCGGTCCTCGTCGAAGGGTCCGGCGGCCAGTGTGGACGCATGGTCAACGTCACCGTCCGTCCGCAGGCGCCGTCCCGGCTCGCCCTGCCCGCCATCTGCCTCGGCTACTTCATGGTCATCCTCGACGCGACGGCCGTGAGCCTGTCGCTTCCCGCGCTCGGGCGGGACGTCGGGGGAGGAGTCGGGGCGTTGCAGTGGGTGGTCGACGGCTACACGCTGACCTTCGCGGCGCTCCTGCTGATGGCCGGCTCGCTCGGCGACCGGTACGGCGCCCGGCGGGTGTTCTGCGCCGGCCTGGGGCTGTTCGTCGTCGCCTCGGCCGCGTGCGGGCTCGCTCCGGGAGCGGTGACGCTGGTCGTCGCCCGCCTGGTGCAGGGCGCCGCCGCCGCGGTTCTGGTGCCGTGCTCGCTGGCCCTGGTCCGCGCGGCCTACGACGATCCCCGGGCGCGGGCGCGCGCCGTGGGCGTCTGGGGCGGCGTGGCCGGGATCGCGGCCGCCTCCGGCGCGGTGACCGGTGGGGTGCTCACCCAGGCCGTGAGCTGGCGGCTCGTCTTCTTCGTCAACGTGCCGATCGGGGTGGCCGCCCTCCTGGCGGCCCGGCGGCACGTGCCTCCGGCGGGCGGTCACGGCCGGCCCGGGTTCGACCTGCCCGCCCAGGCGACGGCGATCGTCGCCCTCGGGGTGCTGACCTTCGCGCTCATCGAGGCCCGGACCGAGGGCTGGACCTCCCCGTTCATCCTCGGCGGCCTCGTGGCCGCCGCCCTGCTCGTCGTGGCGTTCACGGCGATCGAGCGGGGTTCGGCCGGGCCGATGCTGCCCCTGGGGCTGTTCCGCGACCGGGCCTTCGCCGGGGGTTCGGCGATCGGGCTGCTGCTCAACCTCGGCTTCTACGGGCAGCTGTTCGTCATCAGCCTGTACTTCCAGAACACCCGGCACATGAGCCCGACCACCGCGGGTCTGGCCCTGCTGCCCGAGGGACTGCTGGTCTCGCTGGCGTCTCTGCTGTCCGGGCGTGTGACGGGCCGCGCGGGCACGCGGCCGACGATGCTGTCCGGCCTGTGCGTGGGCGCCGCCGGGCTCTTCGGGCTCATGGCCGCCGGCCCGCACGTCTCCTACCTCGCCCTCGTGGTCCCGCTCATGGCGGCGGGCTTCGGCATGGCCTTCACCATGCCCGCCGCCACGACGACCGTGGTCGAGGCAGCGCCGGCGGACCGGGCCGGAGTGGCGTCGGGGGCGATCAACACCGGCCGGCAGGTCGGCAGTACGATCGGCGTCGCCCTGGTCGGCACCCTCGCCGTCTCCGCCGGGCTCCCCGCCGCGATGGCCGTCGCCGGCACCGCCTTCCTCATCGGCGCCGCCGTCGCCGCCGTCGTGCCCGGCCGGGGGGTTCACGCGGCGAAGCCGCAGGTGAAGTAAGGCTTACCTTAGTGAGGTAGGTAACCCCGTTCCGTTTGTGCGGCGGGAAGGAATTAGGCCACACTGATGTTGTGAAATACGTGACCGACACGAGGAGCAGCGCACCGGCGTCCGCCGGTATGCCCGCGTTCGGTCCCAGCCACGCCGAGCGCACCACACGCGCGCGGGTGGCACGCCTGATTCTTGAACACGGTCCCATCAGCGCCTCGGCGCTCGGACAGCGGCTCGGGCTCACGCCCGCGGCCGTGCGGCGCCATCTCGACCACCTTCTCGCCGAGGAGATGATCGAGGTGCGCCGGAGCCGCCCGCACGCCTCACGTGGGCGCGGGCGCCCGGCGAAGCTGTTCGTCATCACCGACGCCGGCCGCAGCGCGTTCGAGCACGCATATGACGATCTCGCCACGAGCGCTCTGCGGTTCCTCGCCGAGCGGCTCGGTGACGAGGCCGTCGCCGAGTTCTCCCGTCGCCAGCTCGGTGACCTCGAGGCGCGTTACGGTGCGGCGATCCGCGCGGTGCCCCCGCAGCAGCGGGTGCGCGCGCTGGCCGAGGCGCTGTCCGCGGACGGCTATGCCGCCGCGGCGGGCAACGCGCCGGCCGGAGGGCAGCAGCTGTGCCAGCACCACTGCCCGGTCGCGCACGTCGCGGCCAGCTTCCCGCAGCTCTGCGAGGCCGAGACCGCCGCGTTCGCGCGGCTGCTCGGCGTCCCGGTGCAGCGGCTGGCGACCATCGCCCACGGCGACGGGGTTTGCACGACTCACGTGACCGCACGTGAGCTGACAGAGAAGAACGACGACAAGCAGGAGTCCGGAGGCGCCTCCGTATGACTACGGCAGCCCATCCTGAGCTCGAAGGGCTCGGAAAATACAAGTTCGGCTGGGCCGACTCGGACGTGGCCGGTGCGTCGGCCCGTCGCGGGTTGAACGAGGAGGTCGTCCGCGACATCTCGGCGAAGAAGAGCGAGCCGGAGTGGATGCTCGACCTTCGCCTGAAGGGCCTGCGTCTGTTCGGTAAGAAGCCGATGCCGACGTGGGGCGCCGACCTCTCCGATATCGACTTCGACAACATCAAGTACTTCGTCCGGTCGACGGAGAAGCAGGCCGCGTCGTGGGACGAACTCCCCGCTGACATCAAGAGCACCTATGACAAGCTCGGCATCCCCGAGGCGGAGAAGCAGCGCCTGATCGCCGGCGTGGCGGCCCAGTACGAGTCCGAGGTCGTCTACCACCAGATCCGCGAGGACCTGGAGAAGCAGGGTGTCATCTTCCTCGACACCGACACCGGCCTGCGCGAGCACCCGGAGATCTTCCAGGAGTACTTCGGCTCGGTGATCCCGGTCGGCGACAACAAGTTCGCCGCGCTCAACTCCGCGGTCTGGTCGGGCGGCTCGTTCATCTACGTCCCGCCGGGCGTGCACGTCGAGATCCCGCTCCAGGCCTACTTCCGGATCAACACCGAGAACATGGGCCAGTTCGAGCGCACGCTGATCATCGTCGACGAGGGGGCGTACGTCCACTACGTCGAGGGCTGCACCGCGCCGATCTACAAGTCCGACTCACTGCACTCCGCGGTCGTGGAGATCGTCGTGAAGAAGGACGCCCGCTGTCGCTACACGACCATCCAGAACTGGTCGAACAACGTCTACAACCTCGTGACCAAGCGCGCCGTCTGCTACGAGGGCGGCACGATGGAGTGGGTCGACGGCAACATCGGCTCCAAGGTCACGATGAAGTACCCGGCCGTCTACCTCATGGGCGAGCACGCCAAGGGCGAGACGCTGTCCATCGCCTTCGCGGGCGAGGGCCAGCACCAGGACGCCGGCGCCAAGATGGTGCACAACGCGCCGAACACCTCCTCGACCATCATCTCCAAGTCGGTGGCGCGCGGCGGCGGCCGTACGAGCTACCGCGGCCTGGTCCAGGTGCAGGAGGGCGCCGAGCACTCCAAGTCGACGGTCAAGTGCGACGCGCTGCTGGTCGACCAGATCAGCCGCTCCGACACCTACCCCTACGTCGACGTCCGCGAGGACGACGTCGAGATGGGCCACGAGGCGACCGTCTCCAAGGTCTCGGAGAACCAGCTGTTCTACCTCATGAGCCGCGGGCTCACCGAGGACGAGGCCATGGCGATGATCGTGCGCGGCTTCGTCGAGCCGATCGCGCGTGAGCTGCCGATGGAGTACGCCCTGGAGCTCAACCGCCTCATCGAGCTGCAGATGGAAGGAGCCGTCGGCTGATGGAACGACGAGCCGACGAGCGAGCGGAGTGGAAGGCGCCGCGAAGCAAGGCTTCCGCGCAGCGAGTGAGGAGGGGAGCGTGACCGACAACACGGGAGTCGAGACCCGGCCCCTGTCGACCTTGCACGAGCGCGCGTCGTACGACGTGGCCGACTTCCCGGTGCCGAACGGGCGCGAGGAGGAGTGGCGGTTCACTCCGCTGCGCCGCCTGCGCGGCCTGCACAAGGGCGCGGAGGCCGACGGCAAGGTCGTCGTCGACGTGGACGCCGCGCCCGAGGTCAAGGTCGAGACCGTCGGCCGTACGGACGAGCGGGTCGGCAAGGCCTACGTCCCGGGCGACCGGGTGAGCGCCCAGGCGTACGCCTCCTTCACCCAGGCGACCGTGATCACGGTGCCGAAGGAGGTCGTCGCCACCAGCCCGACGGTCGTGACGCTGCGCGGCGAGGGCGGCGTGGCCTACGGCCACACGACCGTCGTGCTCGAGCCCTTCGCGCAGGCCACGGTCGTGCTCGACCACATCGGCACGGCCACTTACGCCGACAACGTCGAGTTCGTGGTGGGCGACGGCGCCTCGCTGTCGGTCTTCAGCCTGCAGAACTGGGCCGACGACGCCGTGCACCTGTCCCACCAGCACGCGCGGCTCGGCCGTGACGCGAAGTTCACGAGCTTCACGGTCAGCCTCGGCGGCGAAGTGGTCCGCATCGCCCCGTCCGTGGCCTATGACGCCCCGGGCGGCGACGCGGAGCTGTACGGCGTCTACTTCGTGGACAAGGACCAGCACATCGAGCACCGGCTGCTCGTCGACCACACCAAGCCCAACTGCCGCAGCCGCGTCGACTACCGCGGCGCGCTGCAGGACGAGGGCGCCCACACCGTCTGGATCGGCGACGTCATCATCCGGGCCGAGGCCGAGGGCACCGACACGTACGAGCTCAACCGCAACCTCGTGCTGACGGACGGCACGCGGGTCGACTCGGTGCCGAACCTGGAGATCCTCACCGGCGAGGTCACCGGCGCGGGACACGCCTCGGCGTCCGGCCGCCTCGACGACCAGCACCTGTTCTACCTCCAGGCGCGCGGCATCCCGTATGACGTGGCCCGGCGCATGGTCGTCCGCGGCTACCTCGGCCAGCTCGTCGACAAGATCGACGTGCCGGACATCCAGGAGCAGGTCCGCGCGGCGATCGACCAGGAGCTCGACCGGGAGCCGGTCGCGACCATCGAGCAGGAGCTCGATCGATGAGCTTCGTGCGCGTCTGTGCGCTCGCCGAGGTCCCCGACGAGGGGGCGCTGGCGGTGGAGATCGACGACACGCCGGTGGCGGTCGTGCGCGTCGGCCAGGAGGTCTTCGCGCTGCGCGACGTCTGCTCCCACGCCGAGGTCGCGCTCAGCGAGGGTGAGGTGTACGACCACACCATCGAGTGCTGGCTGCACGGGTCGTGCTTCGACCTGCGCAGCGGCAAGCCCACCAATCCGCCGGCCACCCAGCCGGTTCCCACGTACCGAGTGAAGATCGAGGGCGACGACGTGTTCGTCTCGCTCAAGGAGTCCTGAGACATATGGCCACGCTTGAGATTCGCGACCTGCACGTCGCCGTCGAGGACAAGGAGATCCTGCGGGGCGTCGACCTGACCGTACGGGCGGGGGAGACCCACGCGATCATGGGGCCGAACGGCTCCGGCAAGTCCACCCTCGCCTACGCCATCGCGGGTCACCCCAAGTACGACGTCACCGGCGGCGAGGTCCTCCTCGACGGCGAGAGCGTGCTGGACATGACCGTCGACGAGCGCGCCCGCGCCGGGCTGTTCCTCGCCATGCAGTACCCCGTCGAGGTGCCCGGCGTGTCGGTGTCGAACTTCCTGCGCACCGCGGTCACCGCCGTGCGCGGCGAGGCGCCGAAGCTGCGTGACTTCTCCAAGGAGATGCGCGGCGCGATGGCGGACCTGCAGATCGACCCGGCGTTCGCCCAGCGCAACCTCAACGAGGGCTTCTCGGGCGGGGAGAAGAAGCGCCACGAGATCCTCCAGCTCGAGATGCTGAAGCCCAAGGTCGCGGTCCTGGACGAGACCGACTCCGGCCTCGACATCGACGCGCTCAAGGTCGTCTCCGAGGGCGTCAACCGCTTCCGCGAGGGCGGCGAGACCGGCGTCCTGCTGATCACGCACTACACGCGGATCCTGCGCTACGTGAAGCCCGACTTCGTGCACGTCTTCGCGAGCGGGCGCGTGGTCGAGGAGGGCGGCCCGGAGCTGGCCGAGCTCCTGGAGAGCGAGGGCTATGAGAAGTTCACGAAGGCGGGCGCATCGGCGTGAGCATTGACGTCGGACAGATCCGCAAGGACTTCCCGATCCTGACGCGCAGCGTCCGCGACGGACGCCCGCTCGTCTATCTCGACAGCGCCAACACCTCCCAGAAGCCGCTGCAGGTGATCGACGCGATCGAGGAGTTCTACTCCCGGCACAACGCCAACATCCACCGGGCGACGCACCAGCTGGGTGAGGAGGCGACCGAGGAGTACGAAGGCGCGCGCCTGAAGGTGGCCGGCTTCATCGGTGCCGCGGACGAGTCCGAAGTGGTGTTCACCAAGAACATCTCCGAGGGGATCAACCTCGTCGCGTACGCCATGGGCAACGCGACTCTCACCGCGGGCCCGGAGTCCGAGCGCTTCCGCGTCGGACCCGGCGATGAGATCGTCATCACCGAGATGGAACACCACTCCAACATCGTGCCGTGGCAGCTGCTCGCGCAGCGCACCGGCGCGACGCTTCGCTGGTTCGGCGTGACCGACGACGGCCGTCTCGACCTTTCCGAGATCGACTCGCTGTTGACCGAGCGCACCAAGATCGTCGCGCTGACCCACCAGTCGAACGTCCTCGGCACCGTCAACCCGATCCGTGAGATCGCCGCCAAGGCCCACGCCGTCGGCGCGCTCGTCCTGGCCGACGGTGCCCAGTCGGTGCCGCGAATGCCGGTGGACGTCCAGGACCTCGGCGTCGACTTCTACGGCTTCACCGGGCACAAGCTGTGCGGCCCGACCGGCATCGGCGTGCTGTGGGGGCGCCGGGAGCTGCTGGAGACGCTCCCGCCGTTCCTCGGCGGCGGCGAGATGATCGAGACCGTGGCGATGGAACGTTCGACGTACGCCCCCCCGCCGCACAAGTTCGAGGCCGGCACGATGCCGATCGCCGAGGCCGCGGGGCTGTCCGCCGCGATCGACTACCTGCGGGGGATCGGGCTTGAGGAGATCCACGCGTACGAGAACGAGCTGCTGACGTACGCCCTGGATCAGCTCCGCGAGGTCGAGGGCCTGCGGCTGCTCGGCCCCACCGAGGCCGCCGACCGCGGCGGCGCCCTGTCGTTCACCCTCCAGGGCCTGGACGGCCGGGAGATCCACCCGCACGACGTGAGTCAGGTGCTGGACGCCCACGGCGTGGCCGTGCGCGCGGGTCACCACTGCGCGCGGCCGCTGCACCGCAGGTACGGCCTGACGGCCAGCACGCGGGCGTCGGTGTACTTCTACAACACGCGCGCGGAGGTCGACGCCCTCGCCGACGGACTCCGGCAGACGCAGAAATTCTTCAGCGCCGCCTGACGTTGATCTGTTCGGTCGCAGGGAAGGAAGAGGAATGCAGCTCGAGTCGATGTACCAGGAGATCATCCTGGACCACTACCGGAACCCTCACCACAAGGGCCTCCGGGATCCCTACGACGCCGAGGTGCATCACGTCAATCCGACCTGCGGTGACGAGGTGACGCTGCGGGTCCGGCTCGACGGCGACGACGTCGCCGACGTCTCCTACGACGCGATGGGCTGTTCGATCAGCCAGGCCAGCGCCTCGGTGATGGCCGACCTGATCATCGGCAGGCCGGTCAAGGAGGCGATGAACACCGGTGATGAGTTCCTGAAGCTGATGCAGTCCAAGGGACAGGTCGATCCCGACGAGGACGTCCTGGAGGACGCCGTCGCCTTCTCCGGCGTGTCGAAGTACCCCGCCCGTATCAAGTGCGCCCTGCTCGCCTGGATGGCGTGGAAGGACGCGACCGCGAAAGCCATGGAAGCCCAGGCGTGAGAAGAACCGAGCGAGTGAACCCTTCCGCGCGGTACGCCCGGTCGATCATCCGACGAAGGAGGACCCATGTCCGAGACGAAGATCGCTGAGGACGAGGTCCTCGAGGCCATGCGAGACGTGGTCGACCCCGAGCTCGGCATCAACGTCGTCGACCTCGGGCTGGTGTACGGCGTCAACATCGGCGACGACAACGTCGTCACGCTCGACATGACGCTCACCAGCGCGGCCTGCCCGCTGACCGACGTGATCGAGGACCAGACGAACAGCGCCCTGGAGGGCATGGCCGAGAAGGTCAGCATCAACTGGGTGTGGCTGCCGCCGTGGGGCCCGGACAAGATCACCGAGGACGGCCGCGAGCAGCTGCGCGCCCTCGGCTTCAACGTCTGACCCCCACCTCTCCGACCGGCTGACCGCGCCGGTCGGCTTGCCGGAGAAGCGGGGCCGCACGGCTTCCCGAGGATCGGGAACGCGGACGGTCGTCCGCGTCGCGGTCACCGGACCGGGGAGCGTCCTCCCGCGAGATCCGGACTTGCGCGCGCGACCGCCGTGGCGATTTTGATCGCCACGGCGGTCGCGCCTTCTCCGGCGCGGAACGCGGCGACCGCCGTCGCGTGCGGCGCGGCCACCTGACCGGTCGGCACGAGCGCCGCGCGGTGGCCGTGGACCTCCCGTTCCGAGGCGGGACCGCGGCCCTCCGCGACGATGACCGCGAACCCACGGTCGGCGAACCA
>NZ_JBHLZP010000103.1:0-19739 GCF_042429965.1 Actinoallomurus acaciae | reverse complement strand
CCACCCGCACAGACTGGACGCCAGATACAGGCGGGAGCCAGCACCCACACGGCGCATCACCACAACAGGGCGAACGTTGCTTGATGCGGCACTAGCGGTCCCGGGGCGGCCTCCGCCGCGGGGCGATAACGTGCCGGGATGGAAGCGTTTCCGCGGCAGGTGCTGTGTGTGCTCGGCTCCGGGCTGGACCTTTCGGAGATGGAACGGACCGCTGCCGGCTTCGGCGGCTTCGTACTCGACCGCGAGTACTCCGAGGCCGCGCCCGACTCTCGGATGCCGAAGGCGTTCGAGGCCGGTATGGCGGCGGCCTCGTTCGACGAGACGGACCGGGCCGCGGTGGAATCCCACGACACGGTCGGCTACCTGCTGTCCACGCCGATGACGCGGGAACTGGCGGCCGACACGTCACGGCGGCTGCTGGCGGCGACGGCCGCCCTGCTGCGGTCCGGCGCCACGGCGGTGAAGAACGAGAGCAGCGGAGTCACGCACGGCCGGGACCGCTGGCTCGCGCTGGCCGACCGGGCGGCCGATGCCGAGGATGAGAGCCTGGCCGATGCGCTCGTCGACGCCTGGGTGCAGCGGCCGATCTACGACGGTCACGTGCTCTACAGCTGCGGCATGCATCTGCTCGGCGCCCCCGAGGTGGAGATCGAGGCCGACGAGGATGAACTGACCGAGGACGGCCTGCCCCGGCTGCGCGCACACCTGGACACGCTGGCGATCTACCTGCTGACCGATCCGCGCGCGGACGAGATCGAGGACGGGTCCGGTTTCCGGATGAGCGAGGACACTCCCCGCTGGTCGCTGCGCACCGGCCCATGCGACCGCTGTCTTCGGCCGGTACGGACGGTGATGACGGATTGTCGCCAGCGCCGATCCCTGCGGATCGCCACCATGAGGTGGTGACTACGGAGAACACGATGAATTCAAGTCCGATCGTGGCATCGGCGGCTAAGCCGCGAACAGACGTGTCCCGGGGCGACGCCTTGGTCGTGCTGCAGAAGTTCTACGCAGCTGAAGCCGCCTACATCGCCGCCGGGGGTATGGGCAAGGCCAGCTTCGATGAGATCGCTGAGTGTCTCGACCCGGAGGTGGTGATGCACCAGGCGCCCGGGTTGCCGTACGGGGGCACCTGGCGCGGGCCACGCGGCATCGAGGAGTTCATGGCCGCGATGAGCGAGGCGTGGCGGTCGTTGGAGTTCTTCGAGCAGAGGTTCGTGGTCGATGGTGACGCTGTCGTGGTGCTGAACCGGGGCCGCCTGCAGGCCCGCGCCACCGGCCGGGTCCTGGACACCTCGGTCATGCAAATGATCACCGTCAAGGACGGGCTCATTGCCGAGATGGTTCCGTTCTATTGGGACACTGCGGCGGTCGCCGACACGCTGCGCTCACAGTAGGTGGTGCCCCCCCGGATCACGTGACCGGGTCGCGTAGCCGGATTCTGGGTCCCGTCAGGCGATGCCCGTTCCGGTCCGGAAGAGTTTCAACCGCTCCTCGTCCACGACGATGATCCATCAGACGACCAGCCAAGATCTACGGGACACCGCCTTAGGGCCACAGGCCGGTGAGGGCGACGGCCTCCTCCGGGGAGGTGGCCTCCATCGGTCCCCGCACCGGTTCGCCGTCGGTGTCGTACAGGTGCCAGCCGCCGAGTTGCACGACCGGCACGGTGCCCCGGCGCAGGGCGTGGGCCACCTCCGACAGGGTGCCCCACGAGCCGCCGACCGCGATGACCGCGTCGGCGGAGCCCACGATCAGCGCGTTGCGCGCCTGGCCCATGCCGGTCGCGACGGCCGCGCTGAGGCCCGGGTGGGCCTCGGCCCGGTCGGCGCCGGAGAGCACACCCACGACCAGCCCGCCGGCCGAACGGGCACCCTCGGTCACGGCGCCCATCACGCCTCCGTACCCGCCGCAGAGCACGACGGCGCCGCGGGCGGCCAGCAGCCGGCCGACCTCGTACGCGGCGCGCCGCTCCGTCTCGGTGCAGTCACCCGGGCCGCAGACCGCGACCTGGATCAGGGCAGGGCCTTCTCGACCGCCTGGATCACCTCGTCGGTGTCGGGCTCGGCCTGCGGCGCGAAGCGTGCCACGACCGCGCCGTCGGGACCGATGAGGAACTTCTCGAAGTTCCACCGGATGTCACCGGTGTGCCCCGAGGCGTCCGGGGTGGCGACGAGCTCGGCGTACAGCGGATGCCGGCCGGACCCGTTGACCTCGACCTTCTCCGTCATCGGGAAGGAGACGCCGTACGTCGCCGAGCAGAACTCCGCGATCTCGTCGGCCGTGCCCGGCTCCTGCCGCATGAACTGGTTGCACGGCACGCCGAGCACGGTGAAGCCGCGGTCGCCGTAGGTTTCCTGGAGCCGTTGCAGCCCCTCGTACTGGGGCGTGAGGCCGCACCTGGAGGCGACGTTCACCACGAGCACCGCCTTGCCGCGGTACTGCCCGAGATCGGCGGGCCCGCCCTGCAGGCGTTCGATATCCACGTCATAGATCGACACGAGGTCGATCCTAACCTTGGTCCTATGGGCGACATCCTGGTCGGCACCGCTTCCTGGACCGACAAGACGCTGCTCGCGACGGACTGGTACCCGCCCGAGGTGAAGACGGCCGAGCAGCGCCTGAACTACTACGCGTCGCGGTTCCCGCTCGTCGAGGTGGACTCCACCTACTACTCGCCGCCGGCCGAACGCACCGTCGGCTACTGGCGGGACCGTACGCCGGAGGGGTTCACGTTCAACGTGAAGGCGTTCTCGCTGCTCACCCAGCACCCCACCCGGCCCGGCGCGCTGTACAAGGACCTGCGGGAGAAGGTGCCGGACAAGAAGAACCTCTATCCGCGCGACCTGCCGGAGGAGGTGACCGACGAGGTCTGGCAGCGGTTCCTGGACGCGCTGTGGCCGCTGCACGAGGCCGGGAAGCTGACCGCGCTGCTGTTCCAGTTCCCCCCGTGGTTCGTCATCGGGAAGCGGAACAGGGAGTACATCCTGGAGGCCAAGCGCCGCTGCGACCCGATGCGGATCTGCGTGGAGTTCCGCAACAAGACCTGGATGAGCGAGGAGAACCGCGGGGAGACGCTGGACTTCCTGACCAGGTACGCCGTGCCGTACGTCAGCGTGGACATGCCCCAGGGGCACACGAGCTCGATCCCGCCGGTCTTCGCCGCGACGTCGGACCTGGCCGTGGTCCGGCTGCACGGCCACTCCGACAAGTGGACCAGCAAGAACATCTACGACCGGTTCGGCTACCTCTACCGGGAGAGGGAACTGACGGAGCTGGCACCGAAGGTCCGCGACCTGGCGGAGAACGCCGAGACGACGCAGGTGTTGTTCAACAACTGCTACCAGGACTACGCCCAACGGAACGCGGCGCAGCTCACATCGCTCCTGGCCGGCGGCGACGGAGACGAGTCCCGCTGAAGACCGGTAGGCCCCCTCCGTGGAGGGGACCCACCGGCGACGCGGCATGCCGGAACGGCGAGGTCGCGGCGGTCACGCCGCCGCGGCGGCGGGTCCGCCCTGCGGCGGATGGACCGGGCCGGTTCCGGCGGCGACGGTCAGGGTAGATCGCTCACGAAGCTCGACAGGGACGTGGCGGCGCCGGTGAGACCACCGAGGGCGCCGTGGACGACGTTCGCCGCCTTGTGGGGCTGGCTGACCAGATAGAACGCCAGGAAGCCCAAGCTTCCCCATTTGGCGACTTTCTTCATATTTGGTCACTCCTCGTATCGACCTAGATACGTAGAGTAACTACCCTCGCCTGCGCTCCGACAGCACCGACGCCCCGCAAATAACGGCAAAGGATGTCGGCTTCCCGGCCGGAAGGTGGCCTGGTCGGGCCGGTTCGCACGCGCCGCTCAGGAGGTCGTCGACCGCAGGCTCTTCGGTACCGGCTGGTCCTCGCGGAGGGCGCGGAACAGCTCGCCGGCCCTCGTCGTGTCCCAGGTGATGTACGCGCCGGCGCTCGCCGAGTAGCCGTTCCCGCCGATCGGGACCGTCGTGGTGAGGCCGTCGCCCTTGGTCAGGCCGCGCATCGCCCAGGCGAAACCCGCCACGTTATACAGATGGTCGTCCTTGTCCACGGAGAAGTCGCTGGTGGAGCGGAGCACGAACGGCACGATGCGGAACGGGTTGAGCAGCGTGCCGGGGCTCGTCGCCTTGTGGGTCAGCGCGGCCAGGAACTTGCGCTGGTTCTGCACCCGCTGCAGGTCCTGGCTGGCGAACGCGTGGCGCGTGCGGACGAAGCCCAGGGCCTCCGGGCCGTTGAGCTTCTGGCAGCCCTTCTTCAGGTCGATCCCCGCGTCCGTGTCCTTGATCCGCTGGGGGATGCACATGTCGACCCCGCCGACCGCGTCGACCATGCCGACGAACCCGCCGAAGCCGATCTCCGCGTAGTGGTCGATGTGGATCTTCGTGGCCCCCTCGACCGTACGGACCAGCAGCTTGGGTCCGCCGAACGCGTACGCGGCGTTGAGCTTGTTGGGGTCGTGCCCCGGGATCGGGACATAGGAGTCGCGCGGCAGGCTGACCAGGGTCGTGCCGTGGTCACCGATGTGCAGCAGCATCATCGAGTCGGTGCGCTTCCCCTCGGCCTTGCCGGTGTGGAGCTTCTTGCGCTGCTCGCTCGACAGGCCCGCCCGGCTGTCGGAGCCGACGATCAGCCAGTTGGTGCCCGGGGTGTCCCCGGGCCGCCCCGGGTAGTCGGTGAACACGTCGATGCGGTTCAGCCGCGAGTCGAGGTAGAAGTACGCGCCGATCAGCAGCAGGAGCAGGACGAGGATGACGATCAGGGTGATCCGTCCCCAGCGACGGCGCCGCCGGCCGCCCACGGGCCGGCCCCCCTCGTCGTACGCCCGCCGGTCGCCGGCGTACGGGGCTGCGCCGCTTTGCCCGTGATCCACCCAATCGCTCATGGCAGACACCGTAGAGGGTCTCACCGAGTGGAGGCGTCAGCTTGACGAGTGATTCCGGGCCGGGAGGCGTCATTCTCCCGTAGGGCACGGGGCTCTAGACCGCGGCGGTGCCGATGAGGCCCCGGCGGGTGACGCGGGACGCCGGTTCCTCCTCCGGCAGGTCGCCCTCCGGGGGACGACGAGATAACGCGTCTCGGAGCCGGCGTCCCGCACGGCGATCTCGACGTCGTCCGGCAGCGTCAGCCCGAACTCCTCCAGCACGGCGCGCGGCTCGCGTACGACGCGGGAACGGTAGGCGAAGCTGCGGTACCAGCCCGGCGAGGGGCCGAAAAGCGTCACCGGGTAGCAGGAGCACAGCGTGCACACGACCACGTTGTGCAGCGACCGAGTGTTCTCGACGGCGCGCAGGCGGTAGCCGGACGTGGGGAGGCCGGCGGCCACGGCGTTCGCGTCGGGCGGCAGGGTCTCGCGGTAGCCCGGGTCGGTCCACGCCCGGGCGACCATCCGGGCCCTCCAGGTAGGACTCCCACAGGTCCACGGTCACCGTGTGCCCGCCCGCGCCCCACAGGTCACGGGCCGGGAACCGCACCGCGTACCCCGCCTCGACCCGCGGCGGGGTGATGCCGCGCGCCCGGTCGTCGGGCAGCGGCCACTCGCCCTCCCACTCGACGATCTCCCCCACGTGGCCGCGAACGTAGAGCGGCACACGCGTGTGGTGCGCGGGGTCGCCCGGCCGCGCGCGTACCCGGGTGCCCGGCGTGTACGCGGTCATGGGACCTCCTTCGCCGGAGGGGGGGCCTCGCCTCCGGTCGCCTCACCCCGCCCGGTCATGCCAGGCCCTTTTCGCGGAGGATCATCTCCATGGCGACCAGCCGGCGCTCGTGGTAGGAGGTGGGCAGGTAGTCCCCGGGAGGGATCCGCTCGATCGCGTCGCGCATCTCGTCGAGGTTGGACCCCCGTGCGGCCAGGCCCGTCTGGTTGGCTGGAGGACATGGAGGAAGAGCTGGAGAACCTGACGTCCAAGCAGCTGCACGACCGCGCGGTCGAACGCGCCGTACGCCACCTCGATGTGGCCTTCCTGTGGCGGCTGACCAGGGCCATCCCGGCGGCCCAGGCGGCCGCCGGCCACACCGACCAGGCCGAGGCCGACGTGTCCCACCTGTCGTCGATCCTCAACGAGCTGGTCCACTCGGGCGGCGGCGAGGTCGCCGACGAGCTCCGGCCGCTCTACATCGAGTACCTGCGGGGAAGCTGAGTCAGAGGTACTGGCCGAGGTTGTCGTCGGAGTTCGAGGTGCCCTCGGTCTCCGGCAGGTCCTCGACCCGCAGGGTGCCGACGTCGGTCCGCGCCGGGTCGTCCTCGCGGGTGATGCGGCGCGCCTGCAGGGCGATGGCGCGGTCCAGGTGGTTGCGCATGAGCCGGGCGTTGCCGAACGACTCGCCGCGGGCGGCGGTGCGCAGGTGGCGGCGTACGGCGTCGAGCACACCGTCGCCCAGGCTGAAGCCCGCGTCCGCGGCCATCACCTCGAAGATCGCCACCAGCTCGTCGTCGGTGTAGTCGGGGAAGCGCAGCACCAGGGGGAACCGCGAGGCGAGACCGGGGTTGAACTCCAGGAACCGCAGCATCGGGCCTTCATAACCGGCCACGATGACGACGATGTCCGCGCGGTGCTCCTCCATGAGCTTGAGCAGCTCGGCGATGGCCTCGTGCCCGTAGTCGCGGCCGGAGTCGGCGGGGGTCAGGGCGTACGCCTCGTCGATGAACAGCACGCCGCCGAGCGCACGCTCGACCGCGGCCCGTACCTTGGGCGCGGTCTGCCCGATGTACTCCCCCACCAGGTCGGCGCGGGAGACCTCGACCAGGTGCCCGGACGACAGCAGGCCCAGCTTGGCGTAGACGGCCGCGAGCAGGCGGGCCATGGTCGTCTTGGCCGTGCCGGGGTTGCCGGTGAAGACCATGTGGCGGGTGGGCGGGGCGATCGGGATGCCCGCGTCGCGGCGCAGCTGCTCGGCCCGTGCCTCGGCGACGAGCAGGTGCACCTCGTGCTTGACGGTGTCCAGGCCGATGAGCTTCTCGATCTCGGCGAGCGGGTCGCCGGGCAGGTCGACGTGGCCACTCGCGATGAGCGTGCTCGGGATGTCGTCCCCGAAGATCTCGTCCAGGGACTCGTCGTCGGTGAGCACCCCGTCGTCGAGGACGCGCCGCGACTGCATCGCGATGGCGCGGTCCAGCAGGTTGATCATGACGCGGGCGTTGCCGACCTTGCTGTCGCGGGTGCTGCCGTGGACCAGTTCGCGGACCTTCTCCAGCACGCCCTCGCGCAGCGCGAAGCCGGCGTCGGCGGCCTTGGCCATGAAGATCTCGATGAGCTCGTCCTCGGTCAGGCCGGGGAAGCGCAGCCGCTTGGGGAAGTAGGCGGACACCTCCGCGTCGCTCTTCAGCAGGCCGTTGATCGGCCCCTCGGGTCCGCACAGCACGACGACGAGGTCCTCGGTCAGCGCCTGGATGGAGGCGAGGAGCACGTCGACGGCCTCGCGGTTGCGGGGCGACTCGCCGGGCATCAGGTTGTGGGCGTCGTTGATGGCCAGGATGCCGCCCTGCGCCCGCTCGACCGCGCGGCGCACCCGGGGGCCGCTCTCGCTGACGTACTCCCCCACGAGGTCGGAGCGGTCGACCTCGACGAGGTGCCCGGACGAGAGCACGCCCAGCTCGGCGTAGATCCGCCCGAGGATGCGGGCGACCTTGGACTTGCCCGTGCCGGCGCCGCCGCTGAAGACGATGTGCTTGGGCCGCATGGCCACCGGCATGCCGGCCTCGCGGCGCATCCGCGCCGCCTCCGCCTCGGCGACGAGCAGGCGGACCTCGCTCTTGACCGACTCCAGGCCGACGCACGACTCCAGCTCGGCCATCGGGTCGGACTGCTCGGCACCGCCGGCGATGACCCGCTGCGGCAGGTCGCCCGGCGCGACCTCGGTCTCGCCGCGCGCCACCGCCGCCGTGACGCACTGCTCGGCGAGGTACTCCACGAGGCGTGCGCCGCGGAGGTTCAGCAGCGGCGGGGTGCGGGTGAGCAGCACGCCTGCGGTGGCCCCGGTCTCGCGCGCGACGGTCAGGTCGCGCCGGGCGACGGCGCGGCGGAACAGCTCGGCGTAGTCGTCCTCGCCGAACTCCTGCGTACGCGCGACGCGGAAGTGCTGGTGCAGCGCCGGGTTGGCGTCGAAGAGCCGGCGGTCGCCGCCCACCCGGCACAGGACGACGACGTGCAGCTTCTGGTGGCGTTCGAGGGCGCGGCGCAGCTCCTCGGCGAACCCGCTGCCACAGTTGTCGAAGGCGAGGATGCGGTCCAGGCCGTCGATGACCAGGAGGCGGCCTTCGAGGCACTCGCGCACCCGGGCGAGGAAGTACAGGATCGTGTCGCTGACGTGGAGGTTGGCGAAGACCTGGTCCGACACCCACACCGTCTCGCGTATGTCGCCGCGCGTCATCAGGGCGCTCTCCAGCGCGCGTACGGCGGTGCCCTTGCCGGTGCCGTCCGGGCCGCTGATGAGCAGCCGCACCGGGCGGGCCGCGTCGGCGCGCAGCACCTCGGTGACGGCGGCGACCAGGTCGGGCCGGCCGACGATGTCGTCCGCGACCTCGTCGGCCACCTCGGCGGCGCGCGCCTCCTCGGCCGGCGCGGGGCCGGCGAACGCCGCGGTGAGGGGGTTGACGACCGTGGGCGCCTGGAAGAGCCGGCGCAGGTCCATCTGGAAGCCGCGTACGGGCACCCGGCACTTGGGGCTGACGGCGGTCTCGGGCAGCCCCTGGACGCAGCCGGTGATGCGCAGCGCCATGTCGAGCCAGGCGCGGCAGACACCCGCCTCTCCGGCGACGAGCCCGCGCGCCAGCCAGGACCGTACGTCGGCCTGCCAGGAGTCGACGCGGAAGCCCTCCCGGAGCCGCTGGACGTGCTCCTGGACCGATCCGTAGCGCTCGACGCCGATCGCGAAGGCCATCTCCGCCGGCACCGCCGTGACCTCGGCCTGGAGCAGCAGCCGGGCGAGCGCGACGTCGAGCGCGTCGTGGCCGGGCACCGCCGACGTCAGGCGCTCGTGCGCGGCGACCCAGCCCGAGCAGACCCAGCCGAGGTATCCGACGGGCCCGGCGAGCTCGGGCAGCGCGGCCAGCGTGTCCTCGGGCAGGTCGAGCGCCCAGAGGCGTTCGAGCTCGCCCTGCGGGGTGCTCAGGTCGGCGGCGTGCGTCTGCGGGTCGGCGGCGCGCCGGTCGTACAGCGTGATCATCGCCTGCCGGCGCTTCTCGATCGGCTCGATGCCCTCGAGCACGTCGAGGGCCTCGCGGGCGAGCGTGTACATCGTCTCGCGCCGGTCGGGTTCGTCGCCGACGTTCTCCACGAGCCACAGGCCGGGCGGGCGCAGCCGGCCGCCCTGGCTGAACCACGCGTACGGGTCGCGCACCGGGGCCTCGGGCTTGGCGAGGAAGCCGGCGAACAGCTCGTAGTCGACGTCACCGCGTGAGCCCGCGCGGATCGCAGAGGCGCCGAGCAGGAAGGTGAGCAGCGACCACAGCTCCGCGCCCGCCGCCGAGGTGTCGGCGCCGTAGAAGTCGCTGAGCCCGCTGGTCAGCTCCTTCGCCCGGTCGTCACGGTCGAACTTCACCGCGCGCTCGCGCACCTCGTCGTACAGGCCGTCGGGCACTCTCCACGGACCGTGGGAGTAGACGTCGAGCACGGGCTCGTCGGTCAGGAGCAGGCCGAGGTGTTCGGGTAGGCGTGGGGCGCTCACGGGTAGACCTTACGACCGTTTCCACGGACGCCGCAGCCGCGAGCGAATCGGCCCTGGTGAGGGTAACGCGCTCAGCGCGGACGCCCCCGGTCGCGGTGTTCGGCGGCGATGCGCAGCGGGCCGGACCGGCGCTCGGATCGCTCGCGCGGCTCGGGCTCCGGCTGCGGCTCCGGCTGCGTGGCGAAGGTGAATCCGATCTCGGCCGGCGGGCGTTCGAGCGCCTCCAGGTCGTCGACGGGGACGAGCGCGGCGAGGGCCTTGCCGTGGCGGGTCAGCAGGATCCGCTCTCCGCTGTACCCGACGCGGCTGACGAGTTCCGCCAGCTCGGCGCGGGCCTGGGTCACGGGCACCTCTCGTGTCATGCCAACGATTCTAGCATTCTGTACAGTTTTGCTATTCTGTACAGAACTCTAGGAGGTGTGGACCATGGACTTCCCGACGTACGAGCCGCGCGCACGGGTGACCGAGCTGCCGGAGGCGGGTGTCACCGACCAGGTGTTCCAGCGGCTGCTCACACAGCGCATCGTCTTCATCGGGTCCGAGATCGACGACGACCTCGCCAACCGGGTCTGCTCACAGCTCCTGCTCCTCGCGGCGCAGGACGGGCAGCGCGACATCAAGCTCTTCATCAACTCGCCGGGCGGATCGATGGACGCGATGTTCGCCATGTACGACGTGATGAAGTACCTGCCGAACGACGTGTCGACGTTCGGGCTCGGCATGGCGGCCTCGGCGGGACAGTTCCTGCTCACCGCGGGCACCGCCGGCAAGCGCTACGCGCTGCGGAACACGCGCATCATGATGCACCAGCCCCTGGGCGGCATCCGGGGCACCGCGTCCGACATCCGCATTCAGGCCGAGCAGTCGCTGCACATGAAGCACCGCTTCCTGGAGCTGATCGCCGAGCACACGGGGCGGCCGTTCGAGCAGATCGAGCACGACGCCGACCGCGACCGCTACTTCACCCCGGCGGAGGCCCGCGAGTACGGCCTCATCGACCACGTCGTGACGAGCGCCCTGGAGGCGGGAGGTGTGGCGCCGTGAGGATTCACGAGCCGATCGGCGTCGAGGCCCGGTACATCCTGCCGTCCTACGTCGAGCGCACGTCGTACGGGGTCAAGGAGATGAACCCATACAACAAGCTGTTCGAGGAGCGGATCGTCTTCGTCGGAGCGCCGATCGACGACACGCTCGCCAATGACGTGATCGCCCAGCTCATCGCGCTGGAGGGGATGGACACCGACCGTACGATCAGCCTGTACATCAACTCCCCCGGCGGCTCGCTCACCGCGATGACGGCCATCTACGACACGATGCAGTTCGTCAAGCCGGACATCGAGACGACCTGCGTCGGCCAGGCCGCCTCGGCGGCGGCGACGCTCCTGGCGGCCGGCTCACCGGGCAAGCGCGCCGCACTGCCGCACGCGCGCGTCCTCATCCACCAGCCTCACACCGAGGGCGGGTACGGCCCGACCAGCGACATGGAGATCCAGGCGAAGGAGATCATCCGTCAGCGCGAGGAGCTGGAGGAGATCCTGGCCCGCCACTCCGGCCGCACGGTCGAGCAGGTACGCACCGACATCGAACGCGACCGCTTCCTCACCGCACAGGAGGCACGCGAGTACGGCCTCATCGACGAGATCATCACCAGCCGCAAGGTCCGCTGACCCCTCCCGTGAGCCCTCGCCCGCCGCCCAGACCGGACGAGGGTTCACGGGCCTGTCGTCCATGTCGGACGACGACTCACAGGCCTGCCGCCCAGGGCGGACAAGGGTTCACAGGCCTGTCGTCCAGGGCGGACAAGGGCTCACGGGCCTGTCGTCCACAACCGCGACACGCCCCTTCCCCCAGTGCGACCGGCCACTGGACAATGGAATTGGGGTCGGCCCCCCAGGGCGGGCGGGGTCCGAGCGGGGTCCGAGCGGGCGGGGTCCGAGCGGGGTCCGAGCGGGCGGGGTCCGGACCGACCGGTTCCAGAGACGGGCCGGATCCGGGCGGACCGGCTCTGGACGTGGCTCTGCCCGTAGTCAGGGGGTTCTCGGCGCCTCGGTGTCAGCAGCTCTGCTTGTACAGGTACTTGGCGACGGCGGGACTGTCGACGTTGTCCTTGGTGACCGCCACGAGCTGCGTCTGGATGTGCTTGGTCACGGTCTTGCCGTCGAGGGCGTTCACCGCCTGGTCGACGCCCTGGCGTCCGATCTCCAAGGGCTCCTGGCTGATGAGGCCCTGGATCGTACCGGCCCGCAGGTCCTCGACCTGCTTCGGGCTCGCGTCGAACTCGATGAGCTTCACCTTGCCGACCTTCTTGGCCTGCTTCAGCGACGCCGCCGCCCCCTCGCCGGTGACCAGGTTGGAGGCGAAGATTCCCGCCAGATCCGGGCTCTTGGACAGCTCACCGTTGACCAGTTCGGTGGCCTTGCCCGCGTCGTCGCCCGGGTACTGCTCCGAGGCCAGTGTGATGCCCGGATGCTTGGCGATCTCCTCCTTGAAGCCGGCCACCCGGTCGTCGGTGGTGGCGATGCCCCGCGTCGGCGCGAGCACCATCACCTTGCCCTTGTCGCCGATCTGCTTCGCCAGCGTCTGCGCCGCGAGCCGTCCGCCGAGCCGGTTGTCGGAGGACACCCGGGACAGCCCGACGGACTGGTCGGCCAGTTCGGTGTCCACGAAGACCACCTTGCTGCCGTTGCCGGTGAGCTGGCGGACCGGGCCGGCCATGGCGTCCTTGTCGACCGGGGCGATCAGCACCGCGTCCGGCCGTGACGCGGCGACCGACGTCACCACCTGGGTCTGCTGCGCCACGTCCCACTGGGCCGGCGCCTGGACGCTGAGCTTGGCGCCGAGCCGCGCCGCCTCGTCCTTGGCCCCGCAGTACATGGAGATGTAGAACGGCTCGTTCGCGATCCCCTGGATGAGGGTGAGCTTCTTGCCCCCGCCTCCGGACGAGGAGCCACCGCTCCCGCACCCGCCGGTCAGGGCCAGTGACAGCGCGGCCACCACGACGACGTACCTGTTCACCGATGTGCCTCCTTTATCGACGTTCTCGCGCTCGCCGCCGCAACTGGTCGAAGAAGACCGCGACGACCAGTACGGCACCGACCGCGACATCGAGCCAGAACCGCTGTGCCCCGAGGATGATGAGACCGTTGCGCAGGACGCCGGGGATCAGCACGCCGATCACCGTTCCCGCGACGGTGCCGACACCGCCGAACAGGCTCGCGCCGCCGATGACGACGGCCGCGATCGCGCTCAGGTTGTCGGACGTGTGGCTGGCGATCGTGGTGGTCGTGTAATGGGCGAGCGACAGCACGCCGGCCGCGCCCGACAGGAGACCGGACAGCGCGTACACCTTGATGAGGTGACGGTCGACCTTGATGCCGACCCGGCGCGCCGCCTCTGCGTTGGACCCGATCGCGTACGTGTGGCGGCCGAACCGGGTGAACGCGAGCAGCAGCCCGAAGACGACCGCGATGAGCACGGCGATGATGACGAGCCAGGGCACCCCGGCGACCAGGCCGTACCCGATGGCGTTGGCCAGCTTGGCGGGGATCCGGTTCACGTCGCTGCCGCCCGTGATGACCTGGGCGAGGCCGAGGGCCACGCCGAGGCTGCCGAGGGTGGCGATGAGGGGCGGGATCTTCGCCTTCGCGACGAGCAGGCCGTTCACCAGGCCCCAGCCGAGACCGCAGCCCATCCCGGCGAGCGCGCCGAGCGCGATGCCGCCCCAGCCCGCGGTCGTGCCGCCCAGCGCGACCATCGTCTTGGCCGCGACGACGCCGGAGAAGACCAGCACCGAGCCGACCGACAGGTCGATGCCGGCGCTGACGATGACGAAGGTCATGCCGACCGCGAGGACGAGCAGGATGGCCGAGTCGGTCGCGACGTTGCGGACGTTGAAGGTCGTGGCGAACTCGGCCGGCTTGAGCACGGCGAACAGCACGAACAGGGCGACGAGGACGGCGAGCGTCCACACCGTGTTCGAGCGCAGGAGGGCCGGGATCCGTCCCGCCTCCGTGGTCTCCTCCGCGGCGGCGGTCGTCGTCGTGGTCATGAGCCCTCCTTCGTCGGGGAAGAGACCCGGCGCGCGCGTTCATCGATTCGCCCACTCCGTACGCTCATGCGGTCTCCTCCTGGTCCAGTCCTCCGGTCATCGCCGAGACGAGCTGCTCCACCGACGTGTCCGCGGCCGCGAACCGGGCCACCCGGCGGCCCAGCCGCAGCACCTCCACCCGGTCGGCGACGGCGAGCACCTCGGGCATGTTGTGGCTGATCAGGACGACCGTCACGCCGCGGTCGCGGACGCGCCGGATGAGGTCGAGCACCTGTTTTCGCTGGACGACGCCGAGCGCGGCGGTCGGCTCGTCCATGAACACCACGCGCGACGCCCACGCCACCGCGCGCGCCACGGCGACGCACTGACGCTGCCCGCCGGACAGCTGCCGCACCGGCGCGGACATGTCCGGCAGCCGGATGCCGAGCTCGTCGAAGGCCGCCGCCGCCCGCCGCCGCATCGCGCCCCGGTCGAGCACGTTGAGGAACGAGAAGCGGGTCGGCTCGCGGCCGAGGAAGAGGTTGGCGGCGGCGTCGAGGTCGTGGGCGAGCGCGAGGTCCTGGTAGACGGTCTCGATGCCGAGCCGCTGCGCGTCGACCGGATCGGCCAGGTGCACCGGGCGGCCGTCGAGGAGGATCTCGCCGCTGTGGGGTCGCAGCGCACCGGCCAGCGTCTTGACCAGGGTGCTCTTGCCCGCGCCGTTGTCGCCGATGAGCGCGACGACCTCACCCTCGTACGCGGTGAAGGCGGCCCCTCGCAGGGCCTGGACATGACCGAAACGCCTCGTGACGCCTCGTGCTTCGAGCAGCGGTTCCGTCATGTGCACCTTCCTAGGGCGGCGGCAGCTCCCCGGAGCCACGGACGATGAGGTGGGTCGGCAGCACCACGCGTTGCGGGGGCAGTTCTTCGCCCGCCATGCGGCGGCACAGCAGCTCCGCCGCGCGCCGGCCCATCTCCACGGGCTGGTGCGCCACGACGGTCACCGGCGTGGCGAGCATGTCGGCGAGCTCCAGGTCGTCGAAGCCGACCAGCGCCGTGCCCGCGCCGGCGGCCTGGATGGCCCGCAGCGCGCCGACCGTCAGCCGGTTGTTGCCGGTGAAGACGGCCGTCGGCGGGTCGTCGAGGGCCAGCAGCTCCGCCATGGCCGACTCCGCGCCGGTCACGTCGTGCCGGCCCGGGCGTACGAGGGTCTCGTCCACGGGTATGCCGTGCTCGCTCAGCGCCTCGCGGTAGCCCCGCAGGCGCTCGCTCGCGGTGAAGATGCCGGGCAGGTCGGACAGGCAGGCGATGCGGCGGTGGCCGTGCCGGAGGAGGTGGGCGACGGCCGAGCGGGCCCCGCCGACGCTGTCGATGAGGACCACGTCGGCCTCGAGCGCCTCCTCGGGCGGGCGGTCGATGAAGACCGCCGGGGTGCCCATGCTGATCTCGGAGATCAGATAGCGGTGGTCGTTGCCGGAGGGCACGACGAGCAGGCCGTCCACCCGGCGCTCGCACAGCGACCGGATGAGGTGGCGCTCGCGCGCGGGGTCCTCGTCCGAGCAGCCGGAGATGACCAGGAGGTCGTGCGTGCGCGCGACCTCCTCGACCCCGCGCGCGATCTGGGAGTAGAAGGGGTTGGCGACGTCCTTGATGACGAGCCCGAGGCTGCGGGTGCGCTTTCCGCCGCGCAGCGCGCGGGCGATGTCGTTGCGGCGGAAGCCCAGCGCGGAGATCGCGGCGTTGACCTTCGCGGTCGTGTCCGGCCGCACGCCACCCTCGCCGTTGACGACGCGCGAGACCGTCTTGAGGCTCACGCCGGCATGCCGGGCGACATCACGCATGGTCGGCCGCATGGGCTCCCTCAAGACATCGGCTGGACGGGCGTCGAAACCGCCGACCGTGAGAGACTGCCCGGAACCCTGCGGCGCGATCGGCGCGGCCCCTGGGCGATCTCTCAGGACGACAACGTTGTCATCTCATCTCCGCGCACCCGGCGTCAAGCCTGCCGCCCGGCCACGGCACGAATCGGCCGCCCGCCACCCGCCGCGACGCCCCCGCCCGTAGCACGCGGTGCCCGGCCGTCGGCCACTCCCCGGCCGAAGCACGGTACGCGCCTTAGGCCTGGGTGTTCTGTCCCGTCAGGTTGGTGATGCGGCTGGCGGGTGGGAGGCCGCCGAGTGCGGTGTGGCCGCGGTGATGGTCGTACATGTGCGGCCAGGGCGCGAGGGCAGTGCGACGTTCGGCCTCGGAGCGGTAGGGGCGTGCGTAGGCCCATTCGTTGGTCAGGGTGCGGTGGAAACGTTCGGCCTTGCCGTTGGTTTGGGGCCGGTTGGGGCCGGTGCGCTTGTGGGTGACCGGCGGCGGCGAGGGCGTTGCGCCAGAGAGATGCCGCAGCGGGTGAAGTGGGTGTGTGCGTGTTGCCAGAACGCGACGGCGGTTTCTTTTGTGTTCGTCGGCCAGGATCTCGGTGTAGGCACGGGCGGGAGTGGTCATCGATGGCGGTGTGCGGATAGCCATAGCCCGGGTGCGCTCCGCCGTGCCGGTCCCGCGTGGCACCGGGAGTGGTGGCCCGGTTGCGTCTGCCGGTACCGCGGCCGATGGTGCGTCGGCCGCCGCCGTCGGGGATGTTGCCCGGCTTTTTGACATCGATGTGGATCGGGTCGCCGGGCTGGTCGTGTTCGTAGCGGCGGATCGGTCGGCCGGTTCCCCGGTCCAGGTGGGTCAGGGGTAGCGGACCAGGACCGGGTGCGCCGTGGCCGGGTTCAGCCCCAGCCGGCCGGCGATCCGGGCCGGTCCCAGCCGGTGGGTGATGATCCGCTGCTCGGTTTTGCGTGGGGTCCGGAACGGGCTGTGGTGCGGGCGGCTGGAACGGTCACTAACCCCGGCGGCACCGTGTTGCCGGTACCGGTCCACCCACCGCTCGGCCGTCATGGGTAAGACCTGGAACCGCTCAGCCGCCCGCGCCGGCGGCCACTTGTCCTCCACGACGCAACGCAGAAGCTCCAACCGCCCCCGCGGCGTCAGTTCGGCATCAGCGCGGACCACCAAGACCTCCCAGACGAGATGTGCATGTTGCGATGACACACACCCCGCCAGGAGATCCTCCCTATACCACCGTGTCGCCCCTACCAACCTCCATGGTCAGTACGCCTAGAGCGGGTGGAGGTCCGGGCGTTTGGCCGTGAGGCCGTCGCCGGACGAGCGGCCCTGCAGGCGCCGCTGGATCCACGGCACGAAATAGGTTCGCGCCCACTCCAGGTCGCTGCGCCGGGAGGTCAGCCAGTCGACGGGCGGTGCGGCCGGCCAGGGCTCTCGCCAGTCGCCGGTGGCCTCGACGCCTAGTGCCTCGCAGGCGGCCAGCGCAACGCGCCGGTGCCCGTCCGGTGACAGGTGGAGGCGGTCCTGTGCCCAGGCGCGCGGGTCCAGCAGCGTCCGCATCGACCACAGGTCCACCACCCGGCAGTCGTGCCGGTCGGCGATGGAGCGCAGGTGCAGGTTGTACATCGCCGCCTTGCCGCGGATCCGGCGCAGCACCGGCACGTCGCGCGTGTCGAAGCCGGTGAAGAGCAGCACCTCGGCGCCGGTCGCCCGCAGCCGTCGTACCGCGTCCTCGAAGACGACGGCGAGCCGGTCCGGATCCGCGCGCGGGCGCAGCAGGTCGTTGCCGCCCGCGGCGAGCGTGATCAGGTCCGGCCGCAGCTCGACGGCGCGTGGGACCTGCTCGGTCGCCACCTGGCCCAGCAGCCGCCCGCGTATGGCGAGGTTGGCGTAGCGCAGGCCGGTGGTGGAGGCGGCGAGATGCTCGGCGAGCCGGTCGGCCCAGCCGCGGTAGCCGCCGGCGGGATCCGGGTCGTCGAGGCCCTCGGTGAAACTGTCACCGAGGGCCACGTATGAGGAGTACGTCGATTCGGAGTCGGTCACGTCCATCAATGATGCATGACGGCACCTTTGGACGATCACGGCCCCTCAGTGGTTGATGGGCACTCCTCGGCCGCGCATCGACAGGGCGTGCTCGACCAGCGTGATGAGCGTCGCCTTGGTGGACTCGCGGTTGCGCGCGTCACAGGTGATGATCGGCACGTGCGCGCCGATCGTGAGCGCCTCGCGGATGTCCTCGATCGTGTGGGTGTAGACCCCGTCGAAGCCGTTGATGCCCACGACGAAGGGCACCCCCGACTCCTCGAAGTAGTCGACCGCGGCGAAGGAGTCGGCGAGCCGGCGCGTGTCCACGAGGACCACCGCACCGATCGCGCCCTTCACCAGGTCGTCCCACATGAACCAGAACCGGTGCTGTCCGGGCGTGCCGAACAGGTAGAGGATCAGCTCCCGATCGAGGCTGACCCGGCCGAAGTCCATCGCGACGGTCGTGGTCGTCTTGTCCGGAGTGGAGGACAGGTCGTCGACCTCGGTGCTGGCCGAGGTCATGACGGCCTCGGTGGTCAGCGGCATGATCTCCGAGACCGAACCGACGAAGGTCGTCTTCCCCACACCGAAACCTCCCCCGACAATGATCTTGACCGAGGTCATCCCGGGGGAGGCACCGGGGTTAGAGCTTGCGAAGTCCACTGAGAACCCTTTCCAGCAGCTGGAGGTCAGGCTGCCCCTCAGTGAAGGGAGACTGATGCAGGCGTAGCAGGCCTTCGTGTGCCATGTCCGCGATCAGCACACGAGCCACGCCGAGCGGCAGTCTGAGCAGGGCCGACACTTCCGCCACCGAACGCCAGTTGCGGCATAGATCGATGATGGCTTTGTACTCGGGGGTGAGAGTCGTGATGTCTTGCCGTGGATACGGAGCGACCGAGATCAGTGCCTCGATCGGCAGGTCGTACCGTGGCTTGGTGCGTCCGCCCGTGACCGCGTACGGCCGGACCAGCGAACTCGAATCTCCCGCTTCCGAGGGCGGCGACGAGGGCGGCCCCGGCGGCGGGTCTCGGTGCGGACCGGGGTTCGACCCGTGCTGAGGGCCGAACCCGTAATTCCCGTACCTGCCGCCGTCCACCCTTAACCGATCCCGGGTTCGGCGCGGAGCGCGGGCGTCAGCACGCGGCCCACACGCTCGACGAGCAGTGCCATCTCGTACGCCACCAATCCCATATCGCAGTCGGGTGCGGCGAGAACGCCTAGCACGGAACCGTCACTGATCGCCATCACGAAGAGCAGCCCTCGCTCCATCTCGACGAGCGTCTGCGTGACCGCACCGCCCTCAAAGATACGGGCCGCTCCCTGGGTGAGGCTGGTGAGTCCCGACGCGATCGCGGCGAGCTGATCGACACGGTCGGCCGGGAAGCCTTCCGAGTACGCCATCGGCAGACCGTCGGAGGAGACCACCACGGCGTGCGCGACGCGCGGCACGCGTTCGACGAAGTTCGTCACCAGCCAACTGAGGTCCTGGCGGCTGTTCACTGGTTCTCCCGTTCATCATCTTCGGGCTGGATCGCGGCGCGACCCTTCCGTACGCCCTGCTGGAAGCTCGCGAAACGGTTCCGTACGGTTTCCGCCTGCGGCGGGCGGGACTCCACCCGGGGTGCGGGCTGCGCAGGCTGCGCGGACGGTGCCGACTGGGCCGGCTGTGCCGGCTGTGCCGACTGGGCCGGCATCGGCGCCGGACGGACCGAACCGGGGATCCGGTTGCTCCCGGGAACCCGTTTCGGCAGGCCTGCGTTGGTCTGTCCGCCGGTCGCGGGGGCGCGGACCGTCTCCGCGGCCCGCCATCCCTCGTCGCCGGGCGAGGACCACTCCCTCGGTGGGGAGGAATCAGCACGGTTCATCGATCCCGTCTTACGCCGCTGAAACCATTCCGACTGCATTGCCTCGAAGATAGGGGAGCGTCCGTTGCTCTCCGGCACCGAGCGGCGCTCATTGAACGCCGGGCCCGCCGGCTGGGGCTGTGCCTGGGACGGCACCGGCCTGGGCGCCGGAGGCTCCTGTGGTGGGCCCGGCGGCGGGCCGGGCCTGGAGGGCGGCACTCCCTGCGGACGCGACGAACGCGACGGAGCGGTCGAGCCGGAGCCGCGGCCGG
>NZ_JBHLZP010000102.1:0-19836 GCF_042429965.1 Actinoallomurus acaciae | reverse complement strand
CGACCCGGGCGCCCATCCGCAGGCGTACGCCGTGCTCGGCGTGCAACTCGGCGAGCAGGTTCGCGGCCAGCGGGCCGAGCGACCCCGTCATCGGGGCGGGCCGAGGGCCGGTCAGGGTGACGTCGAGGCCCAGCGTCCGCGCGGTCGCGGCGACCTCGGCCCCGAGCACCCCGTCCCCGACGACCACGAGTCTCGATGAGGCGAGGAGGCCGGCCCGCAGGGCGAGCGCGTCGTCGAGCGTGCGCAGGACGTGCACACCGGCGAGACCGGCCTGTCCGGGCAACGTGCGGGGTCGTGCGCCGGTGGCCACGACGACGACCTCGGCGCGCAGCGTCCGTCCCGAGGCCGTCCGGACCGTACGGGTGGCCGGGTCCAGGCCGGTCGCGGGGTCGGCGAGGAGGAACTCCGCGTCGAGACCGGCCAGCGCCTCTTCCGTGCGCAGCCACGCCCGGTCCGGTGTCCAGGCGCCGGAGAGCACCTGTTTGGACAGGGGCGGCCGGTCATAGGGCAGGTGCGGTTCGCCGCCCAGGACCGTCAGCCGCCCCGTGTAGCCCTTGCGCCGCAGCGCCTCCGCGGTGCAGAGCCCGGCGGCGGAGGCTCCGACGACCAGCACGCTCGACGGGCCGGCCACGCTCACCATCGGACCGGGACCTCGCGCAGCCCCCCGACGGCGAGCCCCTCGACCCGGCGCAGCTCCACGGGCGGGACGGCCAGGCGCAGGGAGGGGAGCCGGCGCAGCAGGACGTCGAGCACCGCCTGCAACTCGGTGCGGGCCAGCGCCTGGCCGAGGCAGGAGTGCGCCCCGGAGCCGAAGGCCAGATGAGGGTTGGGGCTGCGGGTCAGGTCCATCCGGTCCGCGTCGTCGAAGGCGCTCTCGTCGCGGTTGGCCGCGGCCATGCTGCACATCACGGTCGTGCCGCCGGGCAGCACGGTCTCGGCGAGCTCGACCTCCTCCCCGATGTAGCGCGGCATGCCGATGCCGGCGTTGGCGTCGAACCGCAGCACCTCCTCCACCGCGGAGCGCACCAGGGACCGGTCCGCCAGCAGCCGTTCCCAACGCCGCCGGTCGGCCAGCAGCAGACCCGCCATCTTGGCGATCATGTTCGCCGTGGTCTCGTGCCCGGCGACGAGCAGGCCCTGGCCCGTGGCCACCAGGACCTCGGTCGACATCCGGTCGCCCCGCGCGTCGGTGGCCGTCGTGAGTTCGCTGAGCAGGTCCTCGCCCGGGTCGTCCCGCTTGGCCGTGACGTGCGCGGTCATGTACGCGACGAACTCGGCCTGCGCCGCCGCGACCTGTTCGTCCGTGTAGCGGGTCAGGTTGAGGAAGGTGTCGGACCAGTAGGCGAACCGGTCGCGGTCGGCGTCGTCGACGCCCAGGAGGTCGCAGATCACCCACACCGGCAGCGGGAATCCCAGGCTCGCCTTCAGGTCCGCGGGCGGGCCGTGCTCGGTCATCTCGTCGACGAGATGACCGGCCATCGCCTCGATGGCGGGCCGGAGCGCGGCCATCCGCCGGGCCGTGAACCACTTGGTGATCATCCGGCGCCAGCGCTGATGCTCCTCGCCCGACTGGGGGAGGATGCCGGCGATCTCACCGTTGAACACCCCGCCCGACTCGCTGTCGGCGATCCGGGCCGCGTCCTCGGCGTTCAAGCGCCGGCTGAACCGAGGGTCGGACAGCACCTTCCGTACGTCGGCGTAGCGGGTGAGCAGCGTCGCCTCGTCGCCGCTGGGCAGCGTCACGCGGGCGGCCGGGCACCTTCTCCGCAGGTCGGCCCACTCCACCGGCGGCTCCAACGCCGCCGGGCTCGGGATCGGGTAGCCGAGCACCTGCTCACCGTCGCCGTGTTCCACCGCGCACCTTCCTCTCGGTCAGGCCTGCGTGTAAGGCCCGGACGCGACCAGCCAACCCGAAACCGCGACGTAAGTCAATCGCTTGATTTAAATCCGGACGCCCGTCGTGCGGCACCGCCCGGCGGAACGGTGGCGGCTGGATTGTTTAACATCAAGTTTCCGCCTGAAGCGATTTTCCTGGACATCTTGCCGTCATGATTCGGCAATGTTACGCTCACCGCACTCATTGTTCGACAATCACTCTGGCGGGTCGATGATGACCGGCAGGCCGATGACGAGAACCCCCGAACATCGCACGGGCGCAAGCGGGATCGCCTTGTCCGTTGGCCGGCAGAGGAGACGAGAAATGCCGATCGATCCGCGTGACCTCGGGAAAGGCGCGATCCGCCCAGCTCCCGTGCGCACGCTCGCCGGCGGTCCGGACCGCCCCGTCCCCTGGTAGGGAGCGCGTCGCGCCCTTCTCCGCCGCCGAGCCGCGCGGCCGGAGGAACCGTGAGCCGCTGTTCTCAGCGAGAACGCCGAATGCGCGTTCTCGCTCCCCAAGGTGCCCACCGACGAAGTCCGCACGTCACTGGAAGGTCAGAAACCTTGAACACGTACACCGTGGCAGTACGTAACTACGCGCACACGACCCCGTTGAAGACGGGGGAGCGCGAGGTCGAGAACTGCCGGCTGGATTTCGCGGATATCGACCCGATCTACCAGGCGTTCGCGCCCATGGTCCGCGAGCTGAAGTTCGACGTGTCCGAGATGGCGATCGCGACGTATCTCCAGGCCAGGGACGAGGGCAAGGAGATCAGCCTCCTGCCGGTCGTCATGAACGGCGACTTCCATCACCATTCCCTCTCCCAGTGGCCCGGCGGGCCGATCCGGCACCCCAAGGAGCTCGTGGGCCGGCGCGTCGGCGTCCGCGCGTACACCCAGACGACCGGGCTCTGGGTCCGCGGCGCCCTCAAGGAGGACCACGGCATCGAGGCCGACCAGATCACGTGGGTCACCACGGAGGGCCCGCACGTGGCCGAGTACGTCGAGCCCCCGTACGTCGAGCGCACCTCCGGCAAGATCGTCGATCTGCTGCGCGACGGCGACATCGCCGCGGCGGTGCTCGGCCCCGTGGCCATCGATGACGACGGCGCCAGGCTCGTCCCGGTCATCCAGAACTGGCAGGAGGCCGAGCGGGCGTGGGCCGAGCGGCACGCGACCGTGCCGATCAACCACATGCTGACCGTCCGTACGGACGTGCTGAAGGACGATCCGCAAGCGGTCAGGGGCATCTACGACGCCCTGACGGCGAGCATCGACGCCGCGCGGCCCGACGGCCCGCTGACGTCGCGGCAGCGCGCCGTCCGTTACGGCCTGAGCGACTCCCTCATGGCGGCACTGCGCCTGGCCATCCGGTACGCGCGCGAGCAGGGGCTCATCCGGTCCGAGTTCACGGCCGAGGACCTGTTCGCGGACTTCACCCGGTACGTGGGGGCGTGATGTCCGCCATCGTGCCGAGGACAGACGACCGTCCGACGAAACTGGCCGTCGAATCGGTCTCGCACGGCTTCCGCTCCATCGGCGACGGGCGCCGCCCGTCGTTCACCCAGGTGCTCAGCGACATCTCCTTCACGATGTACGAGGGCGAGATCGTCTCGGTCGTCGGCCTGAGCGGGTGCGGGAAGACCACGCTGCTGCGCATCGTGGGCGGCCTGCTGTCGCCGGACGACGGCACCCTCCGGGTGGCCGGCCGCGAGGTGACGGGGCCGGGCCTGGACCGGGCCATCGTGTTCCAGCAGGCGTCGCTGCTGCCCTGGCGCAGCGCCCTGCGGAACGTGGAGTTCGGGCTGGAGCTCAAGCGGGTCGCCAAGGGCGAACGCGAGCAGAAGGCGCGTGACGCGCTGCGGCTGGTGGGGCTCGGCGACTACGAGAAGTACTACCCCAAGCAGCTCTCCGGCGGCATGCAGCAGCGGGTCGGGCTGGCCCGCGCCCTCGCGGTGGATCCGGAGATCCTCCTGATGGATGAGCCGTTCTCCGCCCTGGACGCGCAGACGCGGGAGGAGCTTCAGGTCGAGTTGCTCGACCTGAACGCCAAGACCCGGAAAACGATCATGTTCGTGACGCACGACCTGGACGAGGCCATCTACCTCAGCGATCGGGTTCTCGTGCTGCTGGCTCACCCGGGGCGCGTGCACACGGTGGTCGACGTCGACCTGCCCCGCCCGCGGGCCAACATCCTGGACGTCAAGTCCGACCCGGCGTTCATCAAGGCCCGCGACATCGTGGCACGGGAAATCCGCGCGGGAGGCGCCTGAATCATGTCGACAGATCGCGTGGTAATGACGCGGCCCTCCGGCGACGGCGGGTCGGCGACCGCGGACGAGCCCTGGGTGCGGCGGCTACGGCAGGCGGAGCGGAGGCGTAAGGCTCTGGTCTGGGGCCTTCGCCTGCTGGTCGCCGCCGTGATCCTCGTGGCGTGGCAGCTCGTCGGGAAGAGCGACCCGCTGTTCACGTCCTACCCGACCGCGGTCGCCCAGGCCGCGTGGGATGAGATCACGTCCGGTGCGCTCCTGTCCGCCATCGCCCGGAGCTTTGAGATCCTCGCGCTCGGCCTGCTGCTCGGCATCGTGGTCGGAGTCGTGGTGGGCCTGATCATCGGGCGGTACTCGCTGGTCGCCTCGTCCGTCGAGTGGATCATCAGCGCGCTCAACGCGACACCGCTGCTGGCCATCATCCCCCTGGTCATCGTGTGGTTCGGGCTCGGCATGGAGTCCAAGGTGGTCACGGTGTTCATCCTCACCGTGTTCTCGATGCTGCTCAACACGGCCGCCGGCGTCCATGAGGTCGAGCAGAACGTCCTCGACGTCAGCCGGGCGTTCGTGGCCTCCGAGAGCCAGGTGTTCCGCAAGATCATCCTGCCGAGTGCCGTGCCCTTCATCATGACCGGCCTGCGGATCTCCATCGGCAGGGCGCTGATCGGCACCGTCGCCGCGGAGTTCTTCACGGGCATCTCCGGGCTGGGCGGCCTGATCCAGAAGTACGGGGCCAGCTACCAGACCGACTACATGCTCGTCCCGGTCCTCACCCTCATGCTGCTCGGCGTCCTGCTGACGGGACTGGCCCGCTGGCTGGAGAACGTCGTCGCCCCCTGGCGCGAGAGGACCCGGTGACCGCCGATGTCAACGGCCGACCTCCACACCCACATCATCTCGCCGGACCTGGATCGATACCCTCATCGCCCGCTGGGCGGCAAGCGGTCCGCCTGGTCGGCCGAGCGCCCCGTGGACCTGGACGGGCTGCTCCGCAACCTCGACGCCGCGGGCGTCGAGAAGGCGGCCGTGGTGCAGGCGTCCACGGTGTACGGCTTCGACAACCGTTACGCGGCCGACGCGCTCGCCGGGCACGAGGACCGCCTGATCGGCGTGTGCTCGGTCGACTTCGTCGCCGACGACGCGATCGACCAGGTCAAGTACTGGGTCGACGAGCGGAACTTCGCCGGTGTACGGATCCGCGCGGCCGACGGCACCACCCCGGTACCGAGCAGCACGCGACTCGACGATCCGAGGATGGACGCCGTCTGGTCCCACCTGGAGGCGCGGCGGATCCCGGTCTGCGTCCAGATGCACTCGCGGAACACCGGCACGCTGCTGTCGGTCCTGGAGCGGTTCCCGCGCCTGGTGATCGCGCTCGACCACGGCGCCCGGCCGCGCCTCGACGGAGGGCCGCCGTACGCGGCGGCCGAGGAACTGTTCGGGCTCACCGCGTACGAGGGCGTCTTTTTGAAGATCACGCCGGTGACCGTGCGGCGTGCCGACGACGAGCCGGGCGGCGACGCCCGGAAGCTGGTCCGAAGGCTGGTGGACGGTTTCGGCTCCGAGCACGTCGCCTGGGGGTCCAACTTCCCGGCGTCAGACGGTGGCCTGCCGGAACTCCGCGACCTCGTCGAGGCGGCGGCCGGCGAACTCACGACGGAAGAACAGACCGACGTCTTCGGGCGGACCGCGGCCCGTATCTATCCCCAGCTCGTGATCTGAGCATCCCCCTGATTCGGCATGACACGGAGACGGCAATGAATCACTCGCTCTCGAGACGCTCCTTCCTGGGCGTGACGGCCGGCGTCGGCGCCGGTGCGACGGGTCTACTGACCGCCGGCTGCTCGGGCGGCGGAGGCGGTGGCGACACGGTGAAGATCGCCAACACGGCCGCGACCGCCTCGCTCACCATCAACCACCTGATGGACGAGCTCGGCTACTTCGCGACCTTCGGCGTGAACGCCAAGATCACGAACGTCAGCTCGGGCACCCAGGTGGTGGCGGCGCTGGCCTCCGGCTCGGCCGACATCACGGTGCTGAGCGGCTTCATCGGCATGTTCCCCGCGATCGAGAAGGGCCTGCCCCTGAAGGCTCTGGGCGGGACGCAGGTGGTCGCGACGGAGGCCTTCTTCACCGGGAATCCGCAGGTGAGGTCGTTCCAGGACCTGGCCGGCAAGACGCTGGGCGTGGGAGCCGTCGGCGCCCAGCTGTACGACGGCTTCATCGCCGTGCTGAACAAGTACAAGATCTCGCCGAAGGACGTGACGTTCCGCAACGTCGGCAGCAGCGCGGACTCCTTCAAGTCGGTGCTGGCCAAGCAGATCGACGTCGGCTACGGGCAGGTGGGCGACCAGGCGCTCGCGAAGCCGAAGGGCGTCCGGATGCTCAACACGGTCGCCGGTGAGCTTCCGCTCTACATCAACCAGGGTTCGGTCGCCTCCGCCAAGGCCATCGCGGGCAAGCGGAAGGCGCTGGTGAAGGTGCTGGCGGCGTACGCGAAGCTCTTCCAGTACCTCACGACCGACGAGTCGAAGAGCAAGTACGTCGCCGCCTATGTCGCCGCCGGGGGCGGCAAGGACGAGGCCGAGATCGAGTGGGCGTTCATCAACAAGTACACCGCCTACTCGCCGACCCTCGACCTGCCGGAGGCCAAGTTCGATTACGTCCAGCAGCTGAACGTCGAGGCCGGCAGCCAGAAAAAGGTCCTCGACTACAAGAAGTACACGGATTTCAGCCTCCGGAGCGAGGCTCTGGCCCTCTTGAAGTAGTCCATTCGTCCTGCACGGAGACGATTATGAACCATTGGCAGGCGCGGACCGGTTCGGTCTCGCGAAGAGGTTTCCTCGGCACCACGGCCGGCGTTTTCGCCGCCGGTGCGACGGGACTCCTCACCGCCGGCTGTTCGGGCGGCGGAGACGGCGATTCCGTCAAGATCATTAACACCTCGGCCACCGGCGCGATCGCCATCAACCACCTGATGGACGAGCTCGGCTACTTCACGGCCTTCGGCGTGAACGCCAAGGTCACGAACGTCAGCTCCGGAAACCAGGTCCTGGCCGGGGTCGCCTCGGGCTCGGCCGACATCACCGTCCTGAGCGGCCTCATCGGCGTCTTCCCCGCGATCGACAAGGGCATGAGGCTGAAGGTGCTGGGCGGCACGCAGGTCGTCTCGACGAGCGCGCTCTTCAGCGGGAACCCGCAGGTCAAGTCGGTCCGTGACCTGCGCGGCAAGACGCTGGGCGTGGGCGCGGTCGGTGCCGAGCTGTACGACGTGTTCGAGGCGTTGCTCGCGAAGTACGGGATGTCGACCAAGGACGCCACCTTCCGCAACGTCGGCAGCAGCGCCGACTCCCTGAAGGCGGCCCTGGCCAAGCAGATCGACTGCGGTTACGGACAGGTCGGCAACAAGGCGCTGGCGGAGACCAAGGGTGTGCGGATGATCACCACCGTCAACGACGAGCTGCCACTCTGGATCAACCAGGGCGCGGTGGCCTCCGCCAAGGCGGTCTCGGGCAAGCGCAAGGCCCTGGTGAAGGTGCTGGCCTCGTACGCGAAGCTCTTTCAGTACCTCACGACCGCGGAGTCGAAGAGCAAGTACGTCGCGGCCTATGTCGCCGCCGGCGGGAGCCAGGACGAGGGCGACCTCGAATGGCAGTTCATCAACAAGACCACCGCCTACTCGCCGACCCTCGACCTGCCGACGGAGAAGCTCAATTTCATCCAGCAGCAGAATGTCAGGAGCGGCACCCAGAAGAAGGTGCTCGACCCCAAGAGCTACACGGACCTGAGCCTCCGGCCCGACGCGCTGGCGCTGTTGAAGCAGTAGGTCATTCCTTTCGGCACACAAGCGGCCGTGAGCCACCGAACGAGGTCCAGAGAATTGATAGAAATCGCAGAAGACATCGCAGTTCCGAGTCCCCCGAAACGGGTCTGGGCGGTCGTGTCGAACCCCGCGGACGTCGTGTCCTGCATCCCGGGCGCCGAACTCGGCGCCGCCCATGACGACGGCACGTTCGACGGAGTCCTGGTCGCCAGGTTCGCGGCGATCCGGGTCAGGTTCGCCGCCCGGATCTCCCTGGAGCTCGAAGAGTCCGAGCACGAGGGCCGCCTTTCGGCCCGCGGCCGGGACGGGCAGGGGGCCACACGCTTCAGCGGCGATGCCACGTTCGGCGTGGTCGAGGACCCGACGGCCGGCGGTTCACGGGTGACCGTCCACGGCGAGGTGAACCTCACGGGCAAGCTGGCCTCGCTGATCGAGTCGGGCGCGGGCGTCGTGATCTCCAGGATGACCAAGGAGTTCTCGGCACAGCTCGTCGAGCGCTGCACCGAGCCCGAGCCCGCGGCGGAGTCCGCTCCGCGGCCCTCCGCACCGGCGCGTACCGGCCCGCTGCAACGGCTCCGTGCCTGGTGGGCGCGGCTGCTGCACCGGAAGCCGCAGCAAGGGGCACCGGCCGGTTCCGGACGAACGAGCGAGGAGGCCGGCAGTGGCAACGCCACGGCTCAATAAGGTGATCGCCGGACTGGAGGCGGGGCAGCACGTCTTCGCGTCCTTCGTGCCCCCGGAGCCGGCCGCCGCCGTCGAGTTCAGCACCGCCGCCTACGACGCGCTGGTGTTCGAGACCGAGCACCGGCCCTGGGACGCCGCCACGCTCCGGGACAGCATGCAGTACCTGCTGAACCGGCGGCAGATCTTCACCGCCGGCAGCCTGGCGCCCGCGGTCACGCCACTCGTGCGCATCCCCGTCAACGGCGGTGAGAAGGCGCAGTGGCACGCGAAACAGGCCCTGGACCTCGGCGCGTACGGGATCGTCTGGCCGCACGTCGACACGGTCGAGGAGGCCCGCAACGCGGTCGCGGCCTGCCGTTACCCCCGGCCGCCCGGGAGCCCCCGCTTCGAACCCGCCGGGCTGCGCGGGGACAGCCCGGCCGCCGCGGCCCGCTACTGGGGTGTCTCGAACCAGGAGTACTACGCGAAGAGCGACGTGTGGCCGCTCGACCCGGACGGGGAGATCCTCGTCGCCTTCATGATCGAGAGTCAGCGCGCCATCGAGAACCTGCCGGCGATGCTCGACCAGGTGCCGGGGATCGGGCTGATCCTCATCGGCGAGGGCGACATGAGCCAGGAGCTGGGGATTCCCCGGCAGTACGAGCACCCGCGCATGCGGGAGTGCAAGCGCCGGATCCTCGGCATCTGCCGGGAACGGGGGGTCGCCGTCGGCCACCCGCACGTGACGGCCGACAACGTCGAGCAGGTGCTGGACGACGGCTACCGCTTCCTGATGTCCCTCCCGGTGCGGACCCACCCGGCCCTGGAACGGGGCCGGACGCTGACCGGCCGCGCCTGAGGGCCCGCGGAACCCACTCACATCGGAGACTGTCATGCTCATCGACTGCCACGGTCACTTCACCACGGCGCCGCCGGCGCTCGGGAAGTGGCGGGAACGGCAGATCCGGGCGTTCGAGGAATCGGGCGCACGCGTCTCGCCCGACGAACTCCGCATCAGCGACGACGAGGTAAGAGCCGCCATCGAACAGGGGCAGCTGAAGCTGCAGCGGGAGCGCGGCGTCGACGTCGCGCTGTTCTCCCCGGGCGCGGGCAAGATGGCCCACCACTACGGCGACGAGGAGACCAGCCTGGCCTGGGCTCGCGTCAGCAACGACCTGATCAGCCGGGTCTGCGGGCTCTTCCCCGATCGGTTCGTCGGAGTGTGCCAGCTCCCGCAGTCTCCCGGGGACGCCCTGGAGTCGTCCGTCCGGCGTTCCGCCGTCGAACTCGAGCGGTGCGTCGAGGAGCTGGGCTTCGTCGGGTGCCTGCTCAACCCGGACCCGTCGGACGGGTACTACCAGGCGCCGCCGCTGACCGACAAGGTCTACTACCCGCTCTACGAGAAGATGGTCGAGCTCGACGTTCCCGCGATGATCCATGTGGCGATGTCGCGGAACCCGTCGCTGCAGGGCACCTGCGCGCACTACCTGGCCGGCGACACCGCAGTGTTCATGCAGCTGTGCCTGTCGGACCTGTTCACCGACTTCCCGACGCTGAAGCTCATCATCCCGCACGGCGGCGGCGCCGTCCCGTACCACTGGGGCCGGTACCGCGGCGTGATGCAGGACCAGGGACGGCCTCCGCTGGAGGAACTGGTGCTGCGGAACGTCTTCTTCGACACGTGCGTGTACCACCGGCGGGGTCTCGAACTGCTGACGGACGTCATTCCCGCCGAGAACATCCTGTTCGCCTCGGAGATGATCGGCGCCGTCCGCGGGGTGGATCCGGAGACCGGGCACCGGTTCGACGACACCAAGTACCTCTTGGACTCCGTCGAGTCCCTGAGCGAGGCCGACCGGCGAGCGGTGTACGGCGGCAACGCGCTGCGGGTGTTCGGGCGGCTGGAGGGCGTGCTCAAGTCCAGGAACCGCGTCCGGCCCGAGGCATGAGCCCACGCCGTTTCGGATGCAAGTGAAGTCTGCGAAGGAGCCGGGGAATTGAAGGTCTATGAAGCGCTCGCCGAGGCGTTCGTCAAGGAGGGGACGAGCGACGTCTTCGGCATGATGGGCGACGCGAACATGCACTGGATGAACGCGCTCGCCCGGCAGGGCGTGCGCCTGTACGAGGTGCGGCACGAGGGGTCCGGTCTCGGCATGGCGGACGGCTGGGCGCGTACGGCCGGGAGACCGGGCGTCGTGACGACGACCAGCGGGCCGGGCACGGCGCAGCTGGCCACCTCCATGATCGTGGCGAGCCGGGCGCGTACCCCGCTGGTCGCCTTCTGCGGGGAGACCCCGCTGGGTGACGAGGACGCCGTGCAGTATCTCGACCAACGGCGCTTCGCCGCCGCGATCGAGTGCGAGTTCGTCCACCTCACCCGGCCCGACCTCGCCGAGGAGGCGGTGCAGCGGGCCTTCTACCGCGCGCGCACCGAGTCGCGGCCGGTGATGCTCAGCGCCCCCATCGACGTCCAGCAGCAGGAGTGTGAGGACACCGGCTCTTACGTCCCCTCCGCGGACCTCCTTGAGCGACCGCGGCTCCTGCCCGACCCGGACCGGATCGAGAAGGCCGGCGACATCGTCCGGGCGAGCAAGCGCGTGGTGATCATCGCGGGGCGCGGAGCGCGTCGCGCGGGCGCCGGGGAGCAGATCCTCCGGCTCCAGAGGCAGACCGGCGCCCTGCTGGCCACGACGCTCCAGGCGAAGAACTGGCTGTGCGGCGACACCGACTTCCACGTGGGGATCTCCGGGCTGTTCGGCAGCAAGGTGGCGATGGAGCTGCTGCAGGAGGCCGACTGCGTGATCGCGGTGGGCGCCAGCCTGAACAGCTACACGATCGAGCACGGCTACCTGTTCCCGGAGGCCAGGTACGTCCAGATCGACACCTCTCCCCACATCGTCATGGGGAACGGGGCGGCGGCGGACTGCTACATCCAGGCCGACGCGGTCACCGCCGTCACGGAGCTGAGCCGGGCGCTGGAGGACCGGTCCGTCGCGATCGAGGGCTTCCACACCGCCGAGGTGCGGGGCCGGCTGACCGCTCCGCTCCTGGACCCCGCGGAGCTGGTGCGCGAGCCGGGCCGCCTCGACCCGCGCGAGGCGATCCAGGTACTGGACGCCGAGCTTCCCGGCGAGATCGGCCTGGTGCTGGGCAGCGGCCACCAGACGGACTTCGGCACCATGCTCTTCCAGCGGTCGCGGGAGGTCCTGTCGAACTACGGGATGTTCGGCGCCATCGGCCAGGCCCCGCTGCTGACCATCGGGTCGATCGTGGCGGACGGCGGCAGGCCCGCGTTCGTGGTGGAGGGCGACGCCAGCTTCCTGATGCACCTGTCGGAGTTCGAGACGGCGGTCCGGTACGGGATCCCGATCCTCGTCGTGGTGATGAACGACGAGGCGCTGGGCGCGGAGTACCACAAGGCGCGGGCGAAGGGCCTGGACCCGGAGCTCGCGGTGATCCCAACGCCCGAGCTGGGGCGTGTCGCGGCGGCGCTCGGCGGTGGCGGGGCGACGGTCCGCACCACGGCGGAGCTCGGCGCCGCCCTCGCGGAGTACGTGCGCGATCCCCGGCCCACGGTGATCGACGTCCGGATCACCAGGAACGTGCTCAGCGTCCCGTACCGCCGCCTGCAGTACGGCGAGAACGTCTGAGCCGGGCCGGAGCCCACCGGTCCGCGCGCCGGCCGTGCGGACCTCCAAGGATGCGAATGAGAGGCAGGAGATGGACTTGCTTTCGGTGGCTTTCGGGGACTATCCCCACGGGCGGGCGCTGCTCGACGGCGAGGTCGCGGTCGACGGGCACCGGGTCGAGCCGGTGGAGGTCAGGCCGATCATCGGCGCCTACCGGCGCATGATCCGTGACCTGGAGTTCGACGTGTGCGAGCTGGCGCCGGTGTCGTACCTGATGGCCCGCCAGGCCGGCGTTCCCCTCACCGCGATACCGGTGTTCCTCAACCGGCGGTTCCACCACGGCGACGTCCAGTGCGCCGCCGGCTCGGGGATCGGGCTCCCGTCGGACCTGGAGGGACGCCGCGTGGGGGTACGCGCCTACTCGGTGACCACCGGCGTGTGGGTGCGCGGGGTCCTCCGGGACGAGTACGGCGTGAACATCGACAAGATCACCTGGGTCGTGGACGACGACGACCACGTCGAGGGGCGGGCACCGGAGAACGTGGAGCGGGTCACCGACGGGCGGTCCCTCGCCGAGCTCCTCCGTGCCGGGGAGATCGACGCCGCCTTCACCGGGAACGCCGGCACCGGCCGGGCCGGCGCGCCCCGGGCGGGCTGGACCGCGGCGGCCGAACCCGACGCCGCCGGCGGCGACGGCCCGTACCCGCTGTTCGCGGAGTCCGACGTGCTGGCCACCGACTGGTACGTCCGTACCGGGATCTATCCGTGCCACTCGCTGGTCGCGCTCCGCGCCGAACTCGTCGAGCGGAACCCCGAACTGCCGACCGCGCTGTACGCGGCACTGGTCGAGAACAAGCGCCGGCAGGTCGCCGCGGACCCCGAGTGGACCGCGCTGCCGCGCCTCGCCCGGCAGGCGCGGCAGATCGGCGGTGACCCCCTTCCGTACGGCCGTGACGCCAATGAGGCCACTTTGGACGCGCTGGTGCGTTTCTCCCGCGACCAGGGCCTGCTCGACGCGGACACTCTCACCGATCCGCGCGAGCTCTTCGCCGACGGCGACTATCCGGACGCCTAGTTCTCATCCGGAGGAACACACGTGCGAGCAGGGGAGTAGCAACCATGGACGTCATCGACACGCACTGCCACATCATCGCGGCGGACGAGACCCGGTATCCGCGGGCGCCCATCGGCGGGAAACAGTCGACGTGGGCCGCCTCCCGCCCGGTGACCGCGGAGGGAATGGTCGCCCGCATGGACGAGGTGGGTATCCGGCAGTCCGTCCTGGTCCAGGCCACCACCAACTACGGGTATGACAACTCGTACGTCCTGGACAGCCGCCGGCGCTGGCCCGACCGCTTCATCGCCGTGGGCACCTTCGACCCGCTGGAGCCGGACGCCGGCACGCGTCTCGCCGACTTGTGCGGCGACGGGGGCCTGGCCGGAGTGCGGCTGTTCACCAGCGGCAGCACCGTGCCGACCCAGGGCGAGTGGTTCGCCGCGCCCGAGACGGAGGAGTTCTGGCGGCGGGCCGGCGAGCTGGGCGTCACCGTCTGCCTCCAGATGCGCCTCGGACCGGCGACGGCACAGCTGGTCTCGGTGCTGGAGCGCCACCCCACGGTCACGGTGCTCCTCGACCACATGGGATATCCGGACATCGCCGCGTCGCCCGCCCGAGCGGGCAAGGAGGTGGCCGGCCTTGCGCGAAATCCCGGCCTGCACCTCAAGCTCACGCACCGGAACCTGGAGCGGCTGCACGACGCCGGAGACGAGGCCGCCGATTTCCTCGGGCCGGTGCTGGACGCGTTCGGCGCGGAGCGCGTCGCGTGGGGCTCGAACTGCCCGGCCGCCGAGCAGTCGCTGCCGGAGCTCCTCGACCTCGCGCGGAGTGTCCTGAGTCCGCTTCCGGAGGAGTCCCGAGCGGCTATCTTCGCGGGCACGGCCCGGCGTTTGTACCCGGGTTTGGACAACACGCAGAACTGAACCGCCCACGCGGTTCATCGATCTCACTGAGGCACATAGGCGATCAACGTGGATCTGAGCAGTAACAATGGCACTCCCGACAAGGGCGGCGCGGCCACCCGGTACAGCCAGGCGTACGAAGGGCTGCGCTCGCTGCTGCTGTCGGGGAGCATCGAACCGAACACGCGGCTGACAGAGGCGGATCTGACCCAGAAGTTCAACGTCTCGCGGGGCACGATGCGTTCGGTTCTGGTCCGCCTGGTCCAGGAGGGCTACGTCACCAGTGAGGTCAATCGCGGGGTGCGGACGCGGAGCTTCTCGGCCGAGGAGGCGGCCGACATTCTCGAAGCGCGGGAGACGCTGGAGTCCGCCCTCGCCGGGAAGGCCGCGGAACGCGCGACCGAGGAGGACATCCGCGAGATGCGCCGGACCCTCGAGGCCATGGAGGACGCCCAGGCCCGCGGCGACCAGGCGGAGTACTCCAAGGGCAACCGCAGGTTTCATCAGCAGGTGAAGGAGGCCGCGCACCAGATGACGCTGGCCCGGGCCTACGACAGCCTGTTGTACCCGCTCGTGATGCGTCAGTACCGCAACCTCTCCGCCCCTCACCCGCGGCGCGGCTCGCTCGAGGAGCACCAGGCCATCCTCCTCGCCATCGTGACGCACAACCCGGAGGCCGCCATCGCCGCGATGCGCCATCACGTCAGCTCGGCCCGGCGGCAACTGCTGCTCGGGTAGGCCACGCGGTGCCAGGGCCCGGCATTCGCGTTCGCGGCGGCCCGCTCAGCTCGATATCACGCGCAATTAAAGCTCATCTCATCGTGGTCTCGCCGGATTTTCAGGGTCGGTTCCTAATGTCTTTCCGGTAAGCGCCGAAAGGTGACGGAGGGGTACTGAAAGGACCCGAAGATGAGTTTCCGTAAACTGCCCGTCCCGCGCAGGAACCGCAAGGTCGAGCCGCCTCGCAAGCCGGCACCCAAGAAGCACAAGAAGCCCATCAAGCGGACGCCCCGCTGACGAATTAACGGGGGAAGAGGGAGCCGGTGACCGCCGGCTCCCTTCTCGTCGCGGGAGGGAACATGAAATCGCCATCGAAGGCTTCGCGAGACGGTGTCTCCGCGCGGGAGGCGTTCCGCCGATTCTGGCCGTACACGCGCGGGATCCGCCGGTGGCTCGTGGCCGGAGCGCTGCTGCTGGTCCTGGCCGCCGCAGGTGAGGCCGCCGCGATCTGGATCTTCGGCCTCATCACCGACCACGTGCTGGCCGCCAAGAACCTCGCCGCGTTCTGGACGCCCGCCCTCGTGTGGCTGCAACTCTCGGTGCTGACCGCCGTCGCCTCCTTCGGCGGCGACTACCTCACGACCCTCGTGGGCGAGCGATTCCTCCTGCGACTGCGGGATTCGGTCTTCGCCCACGTCCAGCGCCTCTCGCCCGACTTCTTCGACCGCGGCCGGACCGGTGACCTCATGGTGCGGCTGACCGACGACGTGGAGGCGATCGAGCAGTTCGTCGCCTCCGGGCTGATCAAGACCGTCACCTCCGTCGTCAGTGCGGTGTTCTTCGCCGGCGCGGCGCTGTACGTCCGCTGGGACCTGGCCCTCGTCTCGTTCGCCCTCGCACCGCTGTTCTGGGTCGCCGTACGCCGCTTCACCGCGCGGTTCCGGGAGACGGCGGTACGGGAGCGGGAGAGCGACGGGATCATGACGAGCGTCGTGGAGGAGAGCCTGTCCAACCACGCCCTCATCCAGGCGTACAACCGGCAGCCCACCGAGCGGCGGCGCCTGCACCGCGAGGGAGTGACGTGGCTGGAGGCGAAGATGGCCGAGCACCGGCTGTCCGCGCTGTACGAGCCGCTGGTCCAGGTGATCGAGACGGTGTGCGTCCTGCTCGTCCTCGGCGTCGGCGCCTGGGAGCTCGCGCGCGGCCGCATCACGCTCGGCGGCCTGCTCGCGTTCGCCGCCTACCTCGGTTACCTCTACCCGCCGATCCAGAGCCTGGGAGACGTCGGCCTGACCGCCTCGGAGGCGGCGGCCAGCGCCGACCGCATCATCGAGATCATGGAGACACCGCCCGGGGTCGCCGAACCCCCGGTGCCCCGCACCCACGCCGCGCGACGCGGGCGGGTGGCCTTCGACAACGTCACCTTCCGCTATCCGGGCGGCGACCGGCCCGCGATCGAGGATTTCTCCTTCCGCGCCGGACCGGAGGAGCTCGTCCTGGTCACCGGGCCCAGCGGCGCGGGCAAATCCACGATCGGCAAGCTGCTGCTGCGGTTCTATGACCCCGACCGCGGGCGGATCCGCCTGGACGGCGTCGACATCCGCGAGCTGTCCCTGACGACGCTGCGCGACACCGTCACCGTGTTGCAGCAGGAGACCCTGCTCTTCCCCGGGCCGGTGCGCGACAACATCGCGTACGGCCGCCCGGGCGCCACCGAGGAGCAGATCGTCGCCGCCGCCCGGGCCGCCGACGCCCACGACTTCATCACGGCCCTGCCCGAGGGCTACGACACACCGGTCGGCCGGCAGGGACGCCTGCTGTCCGGCGGACAGCGCCAGCGGATCGCCATCGCCCGCGCGATGCTGCGTGACGCCCCCGTGCTCATCCTCGACGAACCGACCACCGGCCTGGACGCCCCGACCGCCCGCCGCGTGCTCGACCCGCTGCGCCGCCTCATGAGGGGCCGTACGACCATCCTCATCACCCACGACCTCCATCTCGCGCCGGAGGCGGACCGGATCATCGTCCTCGATGGGCGCACGACCGTACGAGAGATCACCCGCCGGTACGGCCGCGCGCCGACGGACCCGGCGAACGCGGCGTCACGGGGCTGACCGATGAGGCGGGTTCTGGTCAGGCGGTGGCGGCTGCCGCCGCGAGGCCCGCCCGGCGGCCGGAGAACAGGCAGCCGCCGAGGAAGGTGCCCTCCAGCGCGTTGTAGCCGTGCACGCCTCCGCCGCCGAAGCCGGCCACCTCCCCGGCCGCGTACAGGCCGTCCACGGGCCGCCCGTCCTGGCCGAGCGCGCGGGAGTCGAGGTCGGTCTGGATGCCGCCGAGCGTCTTGCGCGTGAGGATGTGGAGTTTGACGCCGATCAGCGGCCCGGCCTGCGGGTCGAGGATCCGGTGCGGGGCCGCGGCGCGGCCGAGCCGGTCCCCGATGTAGCGGCGCGCGTTGCGGATCCCCTGGATCTGGGAGTCCTTGCTGTACGGGTTGGCGACCTGCAGATCACGGGCCTCGACCTGGCGGCGCAGGACGGCCGGGTCCAGCAGCGGCTCGTCGGTCAGCCCGTTCATCTTCGTCACCAGGTCATCCAGCGTCGCGGCGACCACGAAGTCGGCGCCCTGGCGCTTGAACGCCTCCACCGGGCCGGGCACCCCACGGGACAGGCGCTCACGGAGGACCGCCTTGCGGTCGCCGCTGGTGATGTCGGGGTTCTGCTCCGATCCCGACAGCGCGAACTCCTTCTGGATGATCTTCTGGGTGAGCACGAACCACGAGTGGTCGTACCCGGCGATGTCGGGGGTGGTGCGCAGGTGCCTCAGCGTGCTGAGGGTGTCGTACCCGGGCAGGCAGGGGTCCGGCAGGCGGCGGCCCAGCGCGTCGAACCACATCGAGGAGGGCCCCGGCAGGATGCGGATGCCGTGGCCGGGCCAGACGGGGTCCCAGTTGCGCACCCCCTCGGTGTAGTGCCACATCCGGTCGCGGTTGACCAGCCGCGCACCCGCGTCGGCGGAGATGTCCAGCATCCGCCCGTCCACGTAGGCGGGCACCCCTGTGATCATGGTCTCCGGCGCGGTGCCCAGGCGTTCGGGCCAGTAGCGCCGCACGATGTCGTGGTCGGCGCCGATCCCTCCGCTGGCCACGATGACGGCCTGCGCGCTCAGCTCGAACGTGCCCGTCGCCTCGCGGCTGCTGGCGACCCCGCGCGCCGAGTCGTCCTCGGCGAGCACGGTGCCGCGGACCCCGGTGACGGCGCCGTCGTGGACGACGATCTCATCCACCCGGCGCCGGTGGTGGAACGTCAGCAGCCCGGCGTCGGCCGCCTCCCGCGCCCGGCGGACGAACGGCCCGACCACGCCGGTTCCGGTGCCCCACGCGACGTGGAAGCGCGGCACGGAGTTGCCGTGGCCGTCCGCGCGCAGGTCGCCGCGCTCGGCCCAGCCGACCGCCGGCGTGAGCTCGATGCCGTGGCCGGCGAGCCAGGAGCGCTTCTCCCCGGCGGCGAACTCGACGTACGCGCGGGCCCAGCGCTCCGCCCAGGAGTCCTCGTCCTCCAGGCGGTCGAACTGCGCGCTGCCCCGCCAGTCGTTCCACGCCAGGTCGAAGGAGTCCTTGATCCTCAGGCGCCGCTGCTCGGGCGAGTCGACGAGGAACAGCCCGCCGAAGGACCAGTAGGCCTGGCCGCCGAGGTTGGCGGCGTTCTCCTGGTCAACCAGCGCCACCTTCCGGCCTCGGCTGGTGAGCTCGTGCGCCGCGACCAGTCCCGCCAGTCCGGCTCCGACCACGATGACGTCCGCGTCCACGGCGGCGCTCCCTTCGGCCCGACGATGGTGATGCGCCATCGTAGATCCCGCACGGGCGAACCGGCAGCGGGCCCCGGCCGCATCGGGCGTCAGCCGGCGTAGGCGATGAGGATCGCGAGGCCGATCAGGACCAGGACGGCCACGACGCCGACGGCGGGCGGCACCTCGCGCCGTCGCCCGCCGTTCACCCCGGCCAGGGGAACGCCGGGGACGGGGTTGCCGTCGCCGCCGTGATGATGATGCCCGCCGACCCCGCCGTGGTGGTGCCCCCCGCTGAAGCCGCCGTGGTGGCCTCCGGAGAATCCGCCGCCATGTGACATGTGTGGCTCCTCCCGTTTCCTGATGAGACGTCGAGTTCGCAGTGAGGTTCCCGCTCCGAGGCCGCGGAAACCGCCATCGGGTCGCGGCCGGGAGATCGAGCGTCACGGTGCGCCCACCCGGACAGCCGCGTCGTTCCACCGTCGGCGGTGATGAGCCGATGGGCGATCGCCAGGCCGAGTCTCGTGCCCGCTACGGAAGCGCCGGAACGCCTCGGCCATGGCCTCGTCGCTCATGCCGAGCCGTACGCGCCCGGCGGCGTGACGGTCAACGCGTCGTCGATGAGGTTGTCGATGAGGTTGTCGATCACCTGCTCGAGATGGGCGGGTACGGCGTCGGCCGCGACCGGACGGCACGTCTCGACGGACAGGCGCTCGGCGGCGACGGGCCGCCATGCCTCGGCCCGTTCGTTCAGCCCCCGGCCGTCCCGACCCCCGTGGGTGATCCTGACCGGCTCGGTGCCGTGGGAGGCGGCGTCGAGCCGAACGCGCTCTAGCGTGGGGAGGGTGGACGACCACCCGACCGTGCGGGCTCTCGGCGCCGCCCTGGAGGCATGGCGCGATCTGCTCGACCAGGTCACCCCGGCGGAGCTCGGGCTTCCGACGCCGAACCCCGGCTGGGACGTCGCCCAGGTCATCGATCACTCGATCGCGGTCACCCGCAAGTTCACCGCCTTCGCCCGTGGCGTGACCGACCGGCCGTCCAACCCCGGCCCCGGCCTCGGCGGCGCCGATCGCCGCGTCGCCTTCGTCGCCGCGGCCGACGAGGCGGG
>NZ_JBHLZP010000101.1:0-20276 GCF_042429965.1 Actinoallomurus acaciae | reverse complement strand
ACGCCTACCGGCTGCTGCTGGCACGCGGCTACAGCCGGGGAGCCCGCGCGTTGCGGGAGACCGGCCCCGACTCCCTGTTCCGTACCGCGAGCGTCACCAAGCCGGTCACCGCCGCCGCCGTCCTGCGGCTCATCCAGGACGGCCGGCTCCGGCCGTCCGACCGGCTGACGGACCTGCTCCGGCTCGGCCGGCCGGCCGACCCGCGTCTCGCGGAGGTCACCGTCGCGCGGCTGCTCCGGCATCTCGGCGGCTGGGACCGCGAGGTGTCGGGGGACCCGATGTTCGACGACGTGGCGATCGCCAAGGCGCTCGGCCGGCCGTTGCCGATCGGCCAGGACGACATCGTCCGGTACGTCACGGCGCGGCCCCTCGACCACGCGCCGGGCACGACGTTCGCCTACAGCAACTACGGCTACCTGCTCCTCGGTCGGATCATCGAGAAGGTCACGGGGCGGCCGTACGCGACGTACGTGCGGGACGCCGTGCTGGCCCCGCTCGGGATCACGCGGATGCGGCTCGGCCGGACCCTGCTGCCCACGGCCGGTGAGGTGCCGTACTACTCGCAGTACAAGGGCGCGACCGTGATGGACCCCTCGGGCGCCCAGGTGGCCGCGCCGTACGGCACCTTCAACCAGGAGAACAACGCGTTCAACTGCGGATGGCTGGCCACGCCGGTGGACCTGGTGCGGCTCGCGCGGGTCTACGACGGCACGACCCCGGTGCTGTCCGCGAGCTCGGTGGCCCAAGCGTTCGCGGTGCCCGAGACGGGCGCCGACCGCGGCCGGTACTACGCCTGCGGCTGGCACGTACGGCGGACCGGCCGCGGGCTCGTCACCTGGCACAGCGGGAGCCTGCCGGGCACGAACACCCTGCTGGTCCGCCGCTTCGACGGCCTGGCCTGGGCGGTCATGTTCGACCAGCGGGACGACCCGTCGGGCGAGCCGTACCGCGACATCGACACCGCCCTGCACGAGACGGCGGACGACATGCCGGCCTGGCCGGCCGGCGACGTCACCTGGCGCGCGCCTTTGACCGCGCCGGATGGTCGTCCGGGTCTTCGCAGGTAGGGGTGGGTTATGCGAACATGTGTTCGTGTCGAGTGAGGCCGCCATCCTGCACGCCGACCTGGATGCCTTCTACGCGTCGGTCGAGCAGCGCGACGATCCCCGCCTGCGCTCCCGGCCCGTGATCGTCGGGTCGGGCGTCGTGCTCGCGGCCAGCTACGAGGCCAAGGCCTACGGCGTCCGCACCGCCATGAGCGGGGGCCAGGCACGACGACTGTGTCCGCAGGCGGTCGTGGTGGAGCCGAGGATGCGGGCCTACAGCGCGGCGAGCGAGGCCGTGTTCTCGGTGTTCCGGCACACGACGCCGCTGGTGGAGGGCCTGTCGATCGATGAGGCGTTCCTCGACGTCGGCGGTCTGCGCCGGATCTCCGGCTCGCCGGTCGACATCGCCGTACGCCTGCGGCGCGAGGTCGCCGAGGAGGTCGGCCTGCCGATCACCGTCGGAGTGGCGCGCACCAAGTTCCTCGCCAAGGTGGCGAGCGGCGTGGCCAAACCGGACGGGCTGCTCGTGGTCCCGCCGGGCGGCGAGCGTGAGTTCCTCCATCCGCTGCCGGTCCGGCGGCTGTGGGGCGTCGGCCCGGTGACCGCGGGCAGACTCGGCCGTCGGGGCATCACGACGGTCGGCGACGTGGCCGCCCTGCCGGAAAGCCTTCTCGTCGCCATGCTGGGCCGTGCGTCCGGCCACCACCTGCACGCGCTCGCCCACGGCCGTGACCCGCGCCCCGTGCGCACGGGGGTCCGGCGCCACTCGATGGGTGCGCAGCGGGCCCTGGGCCACCGCGACCGGGGCGACCTCGACGCGATCCTGGTCGGCCTGACCGATCGGGTGTGCCGCCGCCTCCGCGCCGCACACCGGACGTGCCGTACGGTGACGTTGCGCCTGAGGTTCGACGACTTCACCCGGGCGACCCGCGGCCGCACCCTGTCCCAGCCGACCGCCGAGACCGACGCCGTCCTGACGGCCGCCCGAGCCCTCCTCGAGGCCGCGGGCGACCTCGTCACGGACCGCGGCCTGACCTTGCTAGGCGTGGCCGTGGCCGACCTGTACGACGACGACGCGGTCCAACCGCCCCTGCCGTTCGACCGCGCCGAACCGACCGCACTCGACGGCACGATCGACGAGGCCCGCGACCGCTTCGGCCCGTCGGCCATCACCCGCGGCGTACTCCTGGGCCGCGATGAGGGCCCGACCGTGCCACTCCTCCCGGACTGAGAAGAAGCCGACCCGGTGGCCTGGAACCTTGTGTCCGCCGCCGTCGGGGATGTTTCCCGGCTTCTTGATGTCCACGTGCACCAGTCCACCCGGTCTGGCGCGTTCGTACCGGCGGGAGCGGTCCGCCCGCCCAGCTAGGCCGCGTAGGTGCGCAGGACGTTCAGGGCGGCGGCGCCGTACGGGCCGGTGGTGTGCAGGCCGGACTCCGCCGGGCGCAACCGCTGGGCCGCGACGCGGCAGAACGCCCCGGCGGGTCCGGTGATGGTCGACTCCGCGTCGTCCGGGCCGTACCGCCACACGCTCGTGCGGTCCGGGGCGGTCAGTGTGCATGACACCGGGTGGTCGCCGGCTCCGGTCAGCGCCAGGGCGTACGGCAGCGTGCGGTGGGCCAGCCAGGCGATGTGGCGCAGCCGCTCGGTGTCGGGGAAGGGCAGGCCCAGTGGCCCGGTGACGTCGAGGCCGTGCGCCCAGTGTTCGGCGAGCCGGGTGGTGGCGAGCGTGGTCGGTTTCAGCGGCGCCTCGACCCACAGGAGCGGCCGCCCCGGGTCGGCCGACCGCAGCGCGGCGACCGCGGCGCGCCGTGCCTCGCGCCACCGGCGGAACACCTGCTCCGGCGGCGTGCGCTCCGCGCGCACGAGGCGTTCCATCGCCTCGTCCACCGACAGCCCGTCCGCCGGGCGGATCGACTCTCCCGCGCCGGAGGCCGTGGCCGTCACGCCCTCCTCGGACTGGGCCAGGTGGAGCACCACGTCCGCGACGGTCCACCCCTCGGCTCCGGACGGGGAGGCCCACTGCGCCTCGTCCAGACCGGCCAGGACGTCCTCCAGCCGGTCCTGCTCGGCGGTCAGGTCATCGAAGACGCTCACGAGCCCTCCTCCGTGTCGTCCGGAACGACCGCTCCGGTCGGTCACGGGGCCTCCTTCGCGCGGCGGGCGCGGGCGCGGCGTTTGCCCTCGTGCATCGCCTGGACGCGGGCGACCGGGATCGTACGGCCCTCCTCGACCAGGCCCGGGTCCAGCGGCCGGGGCTCGGGCATCTCCTCCGCCCACGGGTCGCGGTCCGCGACCAGCCCCGGCACCGTACGGATGGTGAAGTCGGCCGGCGTCACCGTGTCCAGGTCGTCCCACGCCAGGGGGAACGACACCGGCGCGCCCGGCCGTACGCGCGGGCTGTAGGCCGCCGCCACCGTCGTCGCGCCACCGGATCGGGTCGAGTCCAGGAACACCTTGCCCGCGCGGTCCTCGCGGATGAAGTTGGTGGTGGCGAGGCCGGGATCGAGGCGTTCGGCGCGCGCCGCGACCGCGCGGGTCGCGGCGGCCACCTCCTCGTGCGGCGCCTCCGCGATCGGCACGAACACGTGCAGGCCCTTCGCCCCGCTGGTCTTCACGACACCCGCCATGCCCACGTCCGCCAGCACCCTGCGTACGAGCCGCGCGGCGCCGGCGGCCTCGGCGAACGCGCCGCCGTCCGGCGGATCGATGTCGAGCACGAGGTGGGTGGCGTGTGCCCGGTCGCCAGCGAGGATCAGGGCCGGGTGGTACTCCACCGCCCGCTGGTTGGCGAACCACAGCAGCGTACGGCGGTCGTCGCACAGCGCGTAGGACACCTTGCGCCGGGACGTCTCGGCCCACAGCGTCACCGTGGCGACCCACGGCGGCGCGTACTTGGGCACGTTCTTCTGCATGAACGGGTCCTGGCCGCGCAGCACGCGGACCACCGAGAGCGGCCGGCCGCGCAGCGCCGGCAGGATCCGGTCGCGCATCGCGTCGAGGTAGTCGACCAGGTCGCGTTTGGTCGCGTCCGCGCCCTCGAACAGCGGTTGGTCGAGGTTCGTCAGGGAAACCCCGTCCCGTGTCTCGCCCGCGCCGCTCATCCGCTCACCCTCCCCGGCGGCGGGACGCCAGGTCAAGCCCCACACGACCGTGGCCGGCCCGAACGACGAGGGGCGGCCCGGGTACGGCCGCCCGCCGCCGTCCCGGCGGACGGCGGCGGACGTGGTCACTCCGCGTGCTGGAGCTCGGCGTGCTTGTCGAAGCCGATGTACAGCCGGGCCTCGGCGTTGGTCGCCAGGCGCGCGAGGGTCTCCAGCTCCCGTACGCGCAGCAGGACCGGGTGGTCCGCGTACGCCCCGGCGGCCTCGGCGTGCAGCCGCAGGGCCTCCGCGTCGGACTCGGCCTGCAGGCGCTGGGTCTGCGCGCGGCCCTGGGCCTTGACCAGCTCCGTCTCGCGCCGGGCCTGGGCGGCGATCCGCTCGGTCTCGGCCTTCGACCGCGCCTCGATCGCCTCCCGCTCGGCCTTGGTACGGGCCTCGACGAGCTGTGCCTCGCTGAGCCGCTCGGTCGCGAGCACGCGATTCATGATCTCCTGCAGGTTCCCCGGGAATACGAGGTCCTTGACATCCGCCCGGAGAATGGCGATGCCATAGCCGGAGGCCGCCTCCTGAACGTCACCGAGAATGTCCTCGCTGAGCCGGTTGCGATTGGTGAGAATTCCCTCAAGCGTCATCGACGCGAGCGAACGCCGGGCGGCCAGCTGCACATCGCTGTAAAGGCGGTCGGCGTACGACTCGACCTTTTCCAGCGCGGCGGCCGGGTCGACCACGCGGTACTGCGTGATGATGCTGACCCGCACCGCGACCTTGTCGGAGGTCAGGATCTCCTGCCCCTTGAGCAGCAGTTCACGCTCGCGCATGTCGACCAGCACGACCTCGACGACCGGGGTGTTCCGGCGGCGATGCTCGGTGTCCGGCAGCTCGTAGCGCCCGGCCTCGAGCACCTCGGTCAGCCGGCCGTCCTCGTAGCGGAGACCGCGATGAGTGGACTTGATGACGATTTCCCGGGTGCGTGCCATGACGTTCCCCCATGTTCTTGCGAAGGAGCCGCCCCGTAACAGGCCCGATGTGAAGGACGAGCTTTCGGATGGGAGACCTGTTATCAAAGGATGACTGTTCCGATTGCACCGGTTCCGGAAGGCCACTCGCTCCTGACCCTGCCGGGGCGGCTCGTAAAGAACGATAGGACGGGCACGGCAAATGGTCACCCGATTTATTCGGGCAATGGCGCCGATATGTGCGAGCGGTCAGCCGACGTGCTCCGCCTCGGCCTGCGCGTGTCGCCGCCGGCGGCCGGAGTACAGGTAGTTCTTCGGCCGGCGCAGGGCGGTGAACGCCCAGGTCATGTTGGGTTCGAGCGCCCAGTGCATGAGCCAGCGCACCGGCGGCGTGCACAGCAGGGTCGCCAGCAGCGCGCCGGCCGCCCCGACCGCCAGTGTGCCCGGCACCGTGTGCAGGACGGCGGGGTCGTACCAGCCGTAGTAGTCCGCGAGCTTGGTGGCGAAGCCGTGGAGCAGGTAGGCGTACAGCGTGGCCGACCCGAGCGAGGTGAACCAGTGCTTCTTTCGCGGCACGAGCGACAGGAACGCCGCGACCAGCACGGTCGCGGCGATGAGGAGGCCGAGTCGCATGCCCGTCCCGACGAGGTTGTCCACGTGGAGCTTCGGGTTGCCGCTGCGCCAGTACACCCACTCGGTCGCCATGTGCCGGTCGACGAAGAGGTACGTGACGGCGAACCCACCGGCCAGGGTGAGCGCGCCGAGGACGGCGGCCCAGCCCTTCTTGAGGATCTCGAAGTGCTCCGGCTTGAGGAACAGGCCGAGGACGTAGAAGGGCACCAGGCCGAAGATGCGGTTCATCTCCAGCGTGTTGGGCAGCTGGCTCATCCCCGACAGCAGACTGATCACGACGGCGACCACGATCGGGAAGCGGATCTGCTGCCAGACCGGCGTGGACAGCCGCCAGGCGAACAGCGCCATCAGGAACCAGGTGAGGTAGTACGGGTCGAGCAGGCTGAGCTCGAACTTCGAGTGCCCCACCGCCCAGTGGTAGGTGGAGTACGCCGTCTCGAACACGAAGTACGGCACGGCCACGTTGGTGAGCAGCTTGCGGGCCTTCCCGCCCGCGAAGGTGAAGCGGCGCGTGAAGTAGCCGGTGATGACGATGAACACCGGCATGTGGAAGGTGTAGACGAACAGGTAGAGCGCGTGCGCGAAGTGGATGTCGCGGAGGTTCTCGATGGCGTGGCCCGCGACGACGAGCAGGATCGCGAAGAACTTGGCGTTGTCGAAGAACGGGTCGCGCTGCCGCGGCTTCCGAACGGGCTCCACGGCGGCCGGCTCCGCGACCGGCTCCGCGAGTGACGACGGCGCCGGCAGGGCGGCCTGCGACCGCGGGAGCGGCTCGAACGCCGATGACTGGGGGGTGCTCATCACGATCTACTTCGCTCGTCCGCTTCATCGATCCCGGTGGCTCCAGGACCGAACTGGCGTCGCCGACCTTACCTACTCCTGTCGCCTCGGCGAACCGGACTTGGCGAACTCTCAGGAAGCGTCCGGGAACGCGCGGTGCCCGGCGGGCACGGGGTTTCCGCGCCGTGCCCCAACCGGAGTCGGGGCGCCGCGTACGGGCCGGACGCGACTCGTGCCACGTCAGTGGCGTGTCGTCCACTGGCTCGGCGACTCGTCGCGGGAGCGCCGCCCGGGGCGGGGCCGCTCATGGCTAAAGTTGGACCGACGAAATTGGTGACAATTCTCGGTGGCCAGGGGGACCGTGTGGGGGAGGAGAACGGCGGCGACCGGCCCGTGGTGGCCGACATCCGGGAGGCCATCCTCACCGGTGAGTTCGTCCCGAATCAGCGCCTCGTCGAGGCGGACCTGTCCGAGCGCTTCGCCGCGAGCCGCGCCCGGGTCCGTGCGGCGCTGCTCGAACTGACCAACGAGGGACTGGTCGAGCGGGTGCAGAACCGCGGCGCCCGCGTCCGCGCCGTACGCCTCGAAGAGGCGATCGAGATCTCCGAGGTGCGCATGGTGCTGGAGGGCCTGTGCGCCGCGAAGGCCGCCACCCGGATCACCGAGGCCGAGTCGGAGGAGCTGGAGGAGATCGGCGAGAAGATGCGCGAGGCCGTCGCGTCGGGCGACGTGCTCGGCTACTCGCGCCTGAACGAGCGCCTCCACCGCCGCATCCGGGAGATCAGCGGCCAGCACACCGCCGCGAACGTACTCGAACGCCTGCGCGCCCAGAACGTCCGCCACCAGTTCCGCCTGGCGATGCACCCGGGCCGCCCGACGGTCTCGTTGCCGGAACACCTCGCCATCATCGACGCGATCCGCGTCCACGACGCGGAGGCCGCCGAAGCGGCCGCCCGCGCCCACCTGCGAAGCGTGATCCGCACCCTCCCCGAGGCCGCGCGCCGCCCCGCCGAACCCTCGTAGCCGGGGCCCCGCCACGGGCCGGGCCGTCGCCGTCCGGATCGAGGTCAGTCACCATCCTCGCTGACGGCGGGGGACAGGCGGCTCGCGAGCAGTTCGAGCGCGCCCACGACCTCGGCGATCCGTTCCGGATCGTCCGTGCCGAGGGCCGTGCCGACGGCCCGGTCGACGGAGACCGCGCGGATCTCCGTGACGCGCGCGGAGGTCTCCGGGGCCGGCCGGATCAGCAGCCGTCGCCGGTCGGCCGGGTCCGTCTCCGTGATGATCGCGCCCGCCTCGCGCAGCCGTGCCACGCACGCCGAGACCTTGCTCTGCGGAAAGCCCGTGCGTGCCGCGATCTCGCCCACCGAACCGCCCGGCCGCTCCCGGATCTCGCTCGCGACGATGAGGACCGACCGGTGACTCGTGGAGCGCCGGCCGACGCCCTCCGTCGGGATGGCCTCCTCACCGAGCTTCATCAGCGTACGGCCCAGCAGGAACAGCTCGATTCCGTTCACTCGCGTCAGGTTACATCAAACTAGATGCATCTATCTTGATGTATCTAATCTGATGGATTACTGTCCCGGAACAGTCCCCGACGAGAGGAACCACGATGATCGCCACCAGGACACTCGCCGTTCCGGGCGCCACGCTGCACTACGAGGTGACGGGCACCGGGCCCGTGCTCCTCATCTCCCCGAGCGGTCACAACGGCAGCCGTCAGGGCGTCGACCTGGCGCGGCACCTCGCCGACGCCTACACCGTCGTGACCTACGACCGCAGGGGACTGGCGCGCAGCAGCGTCGGCGACCCGCGGCGGCCGGTGACCATGGCTGCGCACACGGACGACGCCCATCGCCTGCTCGCCGCCGTCACCGACGAGCCCGCGTTCATGCTCGGGTGCAGCTTCGGCGCCGTGATCGGTCTCCGCCTGGCCGCCGAGCACCCCGAGCGGCTGGCCACGCTCGTCGCCCACGAGCCTGTCGCCCCCGCGCTACTGCCGGGCGCCGAACGCGCACGGCACGAGGAGGAGCTCGACGTCCTCCGGCGGCTCCTGCGGGAGAAGGGCATGGCCGCGGCGCTCGCGGAGATCGCCCGGGTGCTCGGCATCGACCCCGCGCGGGAGACCGAGCCCGGCCTCACCCCGCACCCGATGACCCCCGAGCGCGCCGCCGACTTCAGGTACTTCGTGGAGCACGACTTCGGCGCGGTCCTCGCCGACACCTTCGACCCACGGGCCGCGCTCGAAACGGGCGTGCGCGTCGTGCCGGCGGTCGGCCGTACCACCCCCGGTACGGTCTTCGACCGCAGGTGCGCCGAAGAGCTGGCCAAGGCGCTCGGCGCCGAGCCCGCGGAGTTCCCCGGCGGCCACAACGGCGACCTGTCCCACCCCAGGGCGTACGCCGCCCGTCTGCGCGAGGTGCTGGAGACCTCCCGGACGACGGTCTGACGCCCCCCGGGGGGGAGGTCAGCGTTCGGGTTCTTCGGCCGGTGGATTGCGCCGTTCGTACGAGAGGCGCGCCGACCAATGCCGCACCAGACGTGCCATCGCCTCGGCGCGCCGCTGCCGGCGGAACTCGACGCGCCCGGCGATCCACAGGCAGAAGGCCGCCAGCGGCAGCTCGCCGCAGCAGGCGAGGAGGAGCGCGATCGCCAGCTCGCGGTGGCTGTCCGCCGTCACCACGTCGAACCAGGCGTCGACCAGCAGCAGTGTGCCGGTCATCGCGGCGCTGAGCTCGATGTGCTCGCGCCCTTTCTGCGCCAGCCAGCCGGTGCGGATGAGCATCCCGCACAGCGCGAGGTCGAAACCGATCCACGACGCGCCGTAGTGCGCCGCCTCGTGCCGGGTCGGCAGAATGAAGACGAGCCCGCTGATCCACGGCAGCATCAGCAGGCCGACGCCGATGATCAGCCAGCCGATCCAGCGCGGCACCACGGGGGCGGGGCGCAGCGCACGGGTGAGCGCACCCTCCATCCGCTCCGTACGGGCCGTCTCGGGCGGTTCGACGGCGTGCACGGACTCCGTGGAGTGGTCGATGGGCAGCTCTTCGATGGGGCCCTCGGAGGGGGGCGCCTGAGGGACCGGGCGCCGATCGTCCTCGGGACGGGGGGTGTGGGCCATGTCTCTATATTCAGGGCACGAAGGTAGAAAGACCTCCCCGGGGGCAGATCCCGGAACGGTCCCGGTCGTCACACTCGCCGGTTGGAGGTGCACGGTGCGTAGTTTCGGCGTCGAGGAGGAGATGCTGCTCGTCGACCCCGGCAGCGGCGCCGCGGTGGCGCTCGCCGAGGCCGTCACCGGCGGTGCCGACGACGCGCCAGTGGCCGAGCTGCAACGCGAGCAGGTCGAGACCGACACCGCTCCCTGCGCGACACTCGACGAGCTGGCCGGCCAGCTGCGCGCCCGCCGCCGCGCCGCGGCGAACGCCGCCGGGCGCGAGAACTGCCAGGTCGTCGCGCTGGCCACCTCGCCGCTGGCGGTGCGCCCGTCGACCACCCCGACGGAGCGTTACCGGTGGATGGTCGAGGAGTACGCCCTCACCGCGCACGAACAGCTCACCTGCGGTTGCCACGTCCACGTAGGGGTGGAGTCGGAGGACGAGGGCGTCGCGGTCCTGGACCGGATCCGCGTGTGGTTGCCGGTGCTGCTCGCGATGACCGCCAACTCTCCGTTCTGGCAAGGGTGTGACAGCGGGTACGCCAGCTATCGGCAGCGGGTCTGGGGACGCTGGCCGTCCGCGGGCCCGACCGAGCCGTTCGGCACGCCGAAGGTCTACCACGAGACCGTCCAGGCCATGATCGACAGTGGCGTGCTGCTGGACGAGGGCATGATCTACTTCGACGCCAGGCTGTCACGGCACTATCCGACGGTGGAGATCCGGGTCGCGGACGTGTGCACGGCGTCCGGCGACGCGGTCCTTTTGGCCGCGCTCGTCCGGGCGCTGGTCGAGACCGCCGCCCGCGAGTGGCGGGCCGGCGACCCGCCTCTGCCGGTGCGGGCGGAGCTGCTCCGCATGGCCTCCTGGCGGGCGAGCCGGTCGGGGCTGGAGGGGGAGCTGGTGCATCCGGTGATGCTGCGTCCCGTTCCGGCGAGGGAGGCGGTACGGGCGTTGCTCGACCACGTGACGCCCGTGCTGACCGAGCTGGGCGACCACGACGCGGCGGTCGATCTGACCGGCCGCCTGCTGGACCGGGGCAACGGCGCGACCGGGCAACGCCGTACGTACGGCAGGACCGGCGACCTGAGCGCCGTCGTACACGCGGCGGTCGAACAGACCCTGCGCGACTGAGCCCCGGCCGCAGCAGTATCCGACCAGGTATGACCTGGTCACCCCGCCGATCCGGGGTATGGAGAACGAGAGATAATGACAAAGGATGAATCAGGGGGACTCATCCTCTTTCCGAAAGAAGGCGATCGGAATGGCTGGTATCTCTCGCCATTCTTCGGGGATGGCAGGGCATCCCGACGCGGCTGAGATGCGCGAACGCTACGCGCGAATGACCGAGGGCCGCCGGGCGGAGATGCTCGAAGGCCTCGTCATGATGACCGGTCTGTACATGGCCATCTCACCGTGGGTCATTCATTTTCACCAGGGGAACACGAACCTCACGGTGAACAACCTCATCCTCGGCATCGCGCTCGCCGCGATCGGCCTGGGTCTCGCGATGGTCCCGGAGCGGGCCATGGGCCTGGGCTGGCTGCTCGTCCCGCTCGGGATCTGGATGATCATCTCGCCCTGGGTGGTGTCCGCCGGGCACGGCGAACGGGCGGGCGTGGTCATCAACAACGTCGTGATCGGTGCCGTCGCCACCGCTCTCGGCCTGGCGATCATGGCGATGATGGGCAAGCGTCGCGAGGGCCGCCGCACCCGTACCGCCACCGCCATGCGATAGCGGGGCCGAGGCGACCGGGCCTCACGGGGGGATCTTCGTGAGGCCCGTCCGCCGGGACCCCTAGACCGAGGCGTACTCGGGCAGGTCGGCGTCCGTGGCCATCGACCTGCTGCTGCTGACCAGCAGCCGCTGGAACAGGCGGGTGCCGAAGAGGGCGTTCCGGGAGCGGAGGCCGACGGCGCTGGCCGGGGCGAGGAACCTGCCGGGGTTGGCGCCGCGCTGCCAGCGGGCGGCGTAGGGCCGCATCCGGTTCTCATAGGCGGTGAAGCCGGCCCGGTGATCGCCGCCGGCGGAGGCGAGTTCGCCGGCCAGCACGTAGGCGCCGACGATGCCGGTGCCGACGCCCATTCCGCCGAGCGTCAGTCCCCACGCGGCGTCGCCGAGCAGCGCGGTGCGGCCGGATGACCAGGCGGGGGCCTGGGCCCGGCTGATCGAGTCGAAGTACAGCTCGGGCGCGTCGCGCAGGCCGGCGAGCAACCGCGGTGCATGCCAGCCCATGCCGGCGAACGCGTCGGCGATGAGCTTCTTCTGCTGTTCGAGGTCGTTCCAGTCGTAGTCCAGCCGCGGCGACGCGAACACCGCGAAGACACCCGCCCGATCCGGGTCGCGCCGGTCGGCGGCGACGCTGAGCATCCGCCCGGGGACGTTGTACTGCTGTGGCGTGGCGTCCGCCGCCGGCGCGTCGGGCACCTCCCACCCGGCCACGTAGTAGCCGAGGTGCCGCACAAAACGGTGCTCGGGTCCGAAGACGATGCGGCGCACACCGGAGTGCAGCCCGTCGGCACCGATCATCACGTCGAACGTCCGCCGGCCGTGTCGGCCGAACTCCACCTGGATGCCGCCGGCGGTCTCCGTCGCCTCGACGACCATGTCGCCGAACAGATACTCGGTGCCCTCGCGGCCGTGCTCGTAGAGCACCCGGGACAGGTCGCGGCGGAGCACCTCGACCTCACCTCCGGCGAACTCGGCGGGCAGCTCGAAGATCTGGCGGCCGTGCCGGTCCACGCAGCGCATCGCGCCGCCGTGGGTCTGCAGCGAGCGCAGCTCCTCCAGGACGCCCATCTTCGACAGCACGCTCATGTGGGTGGGGCCACGGAAGTCGACCGCGAAGCCGGAGGTGCGAAGCGCCGGCGCGACCTCGACGACGGTGGTGTCGGCCCCGTACCGCGACAGCCAGTACGCCAGGGCCGGGCCCGCGACGCCGGCCCCGGAGATCAGGACCCGCAGGCCGCTCAGCGCGGAATCGATCACATCAGGCTCCTGTCAGCACGAAAAACCGTATCCATCGGACACAGTGTACGATAGACACAGTTAAGGAGCGCGCGCAAGGGAGTGCGGATGGCGGCCGAGACGGCGGCGACCAAACTGCTGTGGAGACAGCGGGCCACGGCGAAGCGTGGCCCGAAACCGACGCTGAGCCTGGACGCGATCGCGGCTGCCGCCATCGAGATCGCCGATGCCGACGGACTCGCGGCCGTGACGATGCAACGCGTCGCCGAGCGGCTGGGCGTGACGAAGATGGCCCTGTACCGCTATGTGCCGGGGAAGGTGGAGCTGGTCGCGCTGATGATCGATCTCGGCGCCGGTGAACCGCCGGCCCTGGCCGAGATCGCCGGCGGCTGGCGGCCGAAGCTCGACACGTGGGCGCGGCGGATGCTCGACCGGTTCTCGGCGCATCCATGGGCGCTCGAGGCGATCGTCGGGGCGCGCGCGATCGGTCCCAACGAGCTCGGCTGGCTTGAGCAGGCCACCGCCGCGCTGACCGGTACGGGACTGACCGGCTCGCAGATGCTCGACGTGGCCGCCACACTCGCCGGACACGTGCGGATGATCGCGCAACAGGCCGTGGCGGTGTCCACCGACACCCCTGAGCGGGAGATGAGTGACACCATGGGCGCGCTACTGGCCGGCCGCGAAGACCGGTTCCCCGCGCTGGCCGTGGCTCTGTCCGACCCGGGCGGCAAGGATCAGGCGCTCGACTTCGGCCTGCGGTGCATCCTCGACGGCGTGGAGCTGCTGGTCAACCGTCGGTGACCAGGGCGTACGTCATTGGTGGTGCCACCAGGGGGGCGGGCTGCCGTGGTGCCGGTGCGGATGCCCCGTCGGCCACCAGGTCGGCGGGCCGCTTGTCGAGGTCGAGGGGGAGGCGCTGGGGCTGACCACCGGCGGCGGGATCGACGAGCCCAGGCGCGTCGAGGACGAGATCTCCGGCCGCCGTGCCGACCCGCGCGGCTCGGGCGTCGGGCCCGAAGCGTCCGGCGTCGAGGACGACTCGGACGGCGCGGCGATCGGCGGCTCGCCGGCCCCCGGGCCCTTTCCGGCCGGGTCGCCGGTCAGCGCCAGCGTGATGCCGGTGATCGCCACCACGAGCACCGCCGCGGCCGTGACCATCAGGAGCATGCCGTGGCGGAATCGCATCTCCTCCAGCCGTGCGTGCACGGCCGCCCGGAGCCGTCCGGGACCGCTCGAATCGCCGGCGGGCCGCGCGGCCCGGCTCACGAGAGGGTCGCCTGCGTGCTGTTCTGTGGCCACGAACCAACCCTAAAGGCGACGCATCCCCAAAAACCCCATCATCAATGACAACGTGGGTCACGGAAGTCCCGCGGCGAGGGCCGTCATCGCTCGGCGAGTTCGGTGAGCAGGTCCTGGGACAGGGCGATGCGGCCGCTCAGGTCCGTGCCGCCGCACAGTGCCAGGGCGGCCTCGGCCATGACCTCGGGCGGCTCCGCGTCGGCGTCGTCCTCGGTGGTGAGCCCGTGGAACAGCGTGCCCGGGGTGGGCACGACGCGGTTGGGCGCCAGGGAGTTGACCGCGACGCCGTCCCCGTGGACCTCCGCGGCCAGGCCGGTGGTGAACCGTTCTAGCGCCGCCTTGCACATCCCGTACACCGTGCCGCCCGCGAGGCGGTTCCGTACGAGCGCGGGATGGCGCGAGGCCAGCGAGGAGATGTTGAGGATCCAGCCGCGTCCTCGCGAGCGCATCTCCGGCAGGACGAGTCGTGCGAGGTGGAACGGCGCCGTGACCTGCACCTCGAACATCAGCGCGTACCGGCGGTCGGTGAAGTCGGCGACCGGGGTGAAGTAGGTGACGGCGGCGTTGTTCACCAGGATGTCGGCCGGACCGAGGTGGCCGGTGACGTCGCGGACGAGCGACACGCGCGCGGCCGGGTCGGCCGGGTCGGCGGCGAGCGCGCGGGCCGGGCCGCCCGCCGCCTCGATGTGCGCCACCGTCTCGTTGATGGTGCCGGGCAGACGCGACCGGGCGGGGTCGACGGTACGGGCGGTGACGGCCACCGTCGCGCCCTCCGCGGCGAACCGCCGTGCGATGGCCGCGCCGATGCCCCGGCTCGCCCCGGTGACGATCGCTACCTTGCCGTCGAGAATGCCCATGAACGGGTCCTTTCGTCGGAACCGGGAAGGGGGGTCTCCCAGGGGGTTGACAGGTACGCTAACCCTCCGGACACTTTTCTAGAAGTTCATTCTAAAAACGCGTGAGTGGAGCGATCAGGCCAATGGGGATCGTCGAAGGACGCGTGGTGATCGTGACCGGCGCGGCGCGCGGCATCGGCCGTGGGCACGCGCTGGAGTTCGCCCGGCAGGGCGCCAAGGTGGTCGTCAACGACCTCGGGGCGCAGGTGGACGGGAGCGGCACGTCGACGGGTCCGGCCGGTGCGGTCGTGGACGAGATCCGCGCGGCCGGTGGTGAGGCGATCGCCAACGGCGACGACGTCGCCGACTTCGAGGGCGCCCGGCGGCTGATCGAGACGGCCGTTGAGACCTACGGCGACCTGCACGTCCTGGTGAACAACGCCGGCATCCTGCGGGACCGGATGCTGGTCAACATGACCGCCGAGGAGTGGGACGACGTCATCCGGGTGCACCTGCGCGGCACGTTCGCGCCGCTGCGGCACGCCGGAGCCTACTGGCGGGCCCGGTCCAAGGCCGGCGAGCCCGTCGACGCCGCGATCATCAACACCACGTCGTCCTCGGGCATCTACGGCAACGCGGGCCAGGGCAACTACGGCGCGGCCAAGGCCGGCATCGCCGGGCTGACCGTGATCGCCGCCCGCGAACTCGGCCGTTACGGCGTGACCGTGAACGCGGTCGCCCCGGCCGCGCTCACCCGCATGACCGAGAACCTCGTGCGCTGGAAGGGCGGCGACGCCCCGGCGGACTTCGACCCGCGCGCCGCCGACAACATCGCCCCGCTCGTCGTCTGGCTCGGCTCCGGCCAGGCCCGCGGCATCACCGGCCGGGTGTTCAACGTCCGCGGCGGAACGATCAGCGTCGCCGAGGGCTGGCGCGCCGGTCCCGGCGCCGACAAGGGCGCGCGGTGGGACCCGGCCGAGCTGGGCGAGGTCATTCCCGGCCTGGTCGAGAAGGCCGCGCCGAACGTCATGCCCGACGGCCGTACGCCGGAGAACTGACGATGCCGCTCGACCACGGTGCGATCGGCGTCGAGTCCGCGCCGCACGACCGTTCCTGGACCTCCAAGGACGCGCTGCTGTACGCGGTCGGCGTCGGCGCGGGCGTCGACGACCCGCTGAGCGAACTGGCCTTCACCACCGAGAACACCGCCGGTACGCCGCAGCGGGTGCTGCCGACGTACGCGGTGCTGCTCGCGCAGGTGCCCGGCGCCCGCCGGATCGGCGACTTCGACCCCGCGATGCTCGTCCACGCCGAGCAGGCCTTCGAGCTGCACCGGCCCCTGCCCGCCGAGGGTGCGCTGCGGGCCACCGCCAAGGTGACCGGCATCTACGACAAGGGCTCGGGCGCGCTGGTCGTCACGGAGGCCACCGCGGTCGACCCGGCGACCGGCGAGCGGCTGGTCACCTCGCAGGGCTCGGTGTTCATCCGCGGCGAGGGCGGCTTCGGCGGCGACCGGGGCCCGCGCGACGAGTGGAGCCTCCCGGACCGCGCGCCGGACTACGAGGTCACGTACCGGACCCGGCCCGAGCAGGCACTGCTCTACCGGCTGTCCGGCGACCGCAACCCCCTGCACTCCGACCCGGCGTTCGCCGCGCGCGCCGGGTTCGACCGGCCGATCCTGCACGGCCTGTGCACGTACGGCGTCGCCGGACGCGCGCTGCTGCACACCATGGCCGACTCGGACCCGGCGAGGTTCGCCGCGATGGCGGGCCGGTTCAGCAGGCCGGTGACGCCGGGGGAGTCGCTGACCACGTCGATCTGGGCGGAGGGGACGACCGCCCTGTTCCGTACGGCGAAGGAGGACGGAACGGTCGTCATCGACCGGGGCCGGGCGAGCTTCCGGTGAGCGGGGCGCCCAGCCGTCAGCCGGGGAAACCGGTCGGCGCGGATGCCTACGCCTCGTGGGCGATGCCGAATCCGAGATCCGACGGGGAACGCGCGGTCAGTCGCGCTTCTCGACCTCCGTCAGCGGGTCGAGGCGGCGGATCAGGCGGATCGCGGCGGCGGCCACCGTGTCGGCCTCCGCCTTCGTCTCGCAGGCGGCGACCTCGCGGGCGGTCTCCCCGATGACCGTGGTCAGCACGGTCACGGTGACGCGGTCCACCGGGTCGGTGCCGGCGCCCAGCAGCACGGCGTTCTGCCGTACCCACTCGCGGTTGCGGGTGCGGCGCATCAGCTCAAAGCCCGGCGGGCCGTCGCCGTCCATCAGCAGCCGTACCAGGTCACGCCGCTGCCACGAGCCCTCCAGGAACGCCTGCGCCCCGGCGATGAACAGCTCCAGCGGGTTGGTCTCGCCCGCCTCGCGCAGGGCGGCGACGGCGGCCGAGGCCGCCGCCTCATGGGCGGCCTGGTGGTCCTCCCACAGCGCGAGGAACAGTTCGGCCTTGCCGCCGAAGTGGTGGTAGAGGCTGCCGACGCTGGACCCGGCGCGTTCGACCACGTCGGCCACGCTCGCGTCCGCGAAGCCGCGTTCGGTGAACACCTCGCGGGCCGCCGCCAGCATGCCCCGGCGGGTCTCCGCGGTACGGCTCCACCGCCAGGCGTTCGCGCTCGGCCGGCTGTTCGTCTTGCGTGCCATCCCACACCTCGTGTCGTCCCCTCCAGGTTACGGAACCGTATTCCAAAATCGGCCCGTACGGGTCCTCTCCTGCGGTCTTGACACCTCCCGGGGCGGCGGGCAGGCTGGTTTTAGAGCCTCGTTCTAGAAACTTGTTTTCCATGGGGAGGGCGTCCGATGGTGGACTTCTCGCTCAGCGATGAAGAGCGGCAGATTCGCGACACCGTCCGCAGCTTCATCGCCAAAGAGGTCATGCCCCTCGAGGACGAGGTGCTGCGCAACGAGCGCGCCGGCCGCCCCGGCCTCGCCCCCGACGTGATCAAGGAGCTCCAGCGCAAGGCCAGGAAGGCGGGCTTCTGGGGGATCAACACCCCCGAGGAGTACGGTGGCCTCGACGCGGGCGCGGTCATGTCGGCGATCCTCGCCATCGAGACCGGCCGTACGTTCGTGCCCTTCGCCTTCGGAGGCAGCGCGGACAACATCCTCTACGCCGGCACCGAGGAGCAGAAGCGGCGCTACCTGATCCCGACGATCGAGGGGGAGCGGCGGTCCTGCTTCGCCATCACCGAGCCCGGCGCGGGCTCCGACGCCCGCAACATCACCACCCGCGCGGTCAAGGACGCGAGCGGCGACTGGGTCGTCAACGGCGAGAAGACCTTCATCACGAACGGCAACGAGGCCGACTTCGTCATGGTCTTCGCCGTCGTCCCCGACGCGGGCGTCACCTGCTTCCTCGTCGACCGTGACATGGGCTGGAAGTCCGAGCCGATCCCGACGATGGGCGAGTGGGGCCCGGCGTCCCTGGTCTTCGACGACGTACGCGTGCCGCACGACAACGTGCTCGGCGAGGTGGGCAAGGGCTTCGAACTCGCCATGCAGTGGATCAGGAACGGCCGTTTCATGATTCCGGCGAGGGCCATCGGCTCCGCCGAGCGCCTCCTGCAGATGGCGATCGACTACGCGAACCTCCGTAAGTCGATGGGCCACCTGATCGGGGAGTACCAGGCCATCCAGTGGCAGATCGCCGACTCCCAGGTGGAGATCGAGGCGACCAAGTGGCTCACCCTGTACGCCGCCTGGCGCGTCCAGAACGGCCTCGACGCACGGCACGCCTCTTCGATCGCCAAGCTCAACGGCGCGGAGATGGCAGGCAGGGTCGTCGACCGCGTCCTGCAGATCCACGGCGGCATGGGGTACACCAAGGAGCTGCCGATCGAACGCTGGTACCGCGAGCTGCGCCTGCTGCGCATCTACGAGGGCACCGACGAGATCCAGCGCCGCACGATCGCCCGCAACCTCCTGAAGGGTCACGTTCGCCTCGGCGGCATCGGCGAATGACGGCGGGGGAGGGCCTGCGAGGCCTCTTCGCGCCCGCCTCGATCGCCATGGTGGGCGCCACGGACAAGTCGGGCTGGTCGGTGGCGACCTTCGCCAACCTGCGGCGGCACGGGTTCGCCGGCCCGGTCTACCTCGTCAACCCCCGCACCGAGGTCGTGCACGGTGAGCGGGCCTACCGCAGCCTGACCGACCTGCCCGGACCCGTCGACCTCGTCTACGTCATGGTGCCGACGCCCGTCGTGCTCGACGTGCTCAAGGAGGGGTCGCGGCTCGGCATCCGCAACTACGTCGTGCTCACCGCGGGCTTCGGCGAGACCGGGGCGGAGGGGCGCGGACGCGAGGAGGAGCTCACCGCCTTCTGCCGGGCGAACGGCCTCATCGTGCTCGGGCCGAACGGCAACGGCTACATCAACACGTCTGATGGCCGCGCTCCCCTCCTCACTCACTCCGCGGACGGCTCATCCCTCACCGACCACTCCGCTCGCTCGTCGGCTCGCCGCTCCGGGGCCGGCATCACGCCGTACGGGCTGCCGATCCCGCCGCCGCTGCTGCGCGGGTCGGTCGGCGTCGTGCTGCAGAGCGGCGCGCTGGCCAGCTCCGTGCTCGCCTTCAGCCAGGCCCGCGGCATCGGCCTGAGCCTGCTCACCTCGATGGGCAACGAGGCCGTGGTCTCGGTCACCGACGTCATCGACCACCTCGTGGACGACCCGGCGACCCGCGTCATCGCGCTCTTCCTGGAGTCGATCCGCAGGCCGGAGGAGTTCGCCCGGGTGGCGCGCCGCGCACTGGCGGCGGGCAAGCCGATCGTCGCGCTCAAGATCGGCCGCAGCGGGCTCGCCTCCCGTACGGCGCAGGCGCACACCGGCGCTCTCGTCGGCGACGACGCCGTCATCGACGCGGCGTTCCGGCAGCTCGGCGTCGTCCGCGTCCGCTCGCTGGAAGATCTGATCATCACGGCCGGGCTGCTCGCGTCGTCCGGGCCGCTTCCCGGGCCCCGCCTCGGCGTCGTCACGCCGTCGGGCGGCGCCTCGGAGATCATCGCCGACCGCGCCGAGGACGAGGGGCTGGAGCTGCCGGCGTTCGCCGAGGAGACCGTCGCCCGGCTGACCGAGATCATGCCGGACTTCGGCAGCGTCGCGAACCCGCTCGACGTGACCGGGTACGTCGTGGTCGACCGCACCCTGCTCGGCCGGGCCCTGCGGATCGTCGCCGAGGACCCGGGCATCGACGTCGTCATGCTCCTGTCCGACCTGCCGCGCGCCGAGCCGCCGGACCCGGAGCCGGTGTTCCGGCTGTACGAGAAGAGCGCGCGGATCATCGAGGAGTCGCCGCGCCCGGTCGTCATCGTCGGCAACGTGCTGACCGACGTCGGCTCCTTCGCCCGTACGCTCCAGGACCGCACCGGGTACCCGCACGTCGTCGGCGGCATCGAGCACGGCCTGTCGGCGATCGGCGCCGCGGTCCGCTGGTCGTCCGCGCGTGAGCGGGCCGCCGTGCGCCCGCGCGCCGCGACGCCTCCTCCGGTCGTGCGCGGCGAGCGG
>NZ_JBHLZP010000100.1:0-20528 GCF_042429965.1 Actinoallomurus acaciae | reverse complement strand
TCGTGCGACACGAGGTCGGCCGGGAACTCCTCGAGCAGGGCGGCGGCGTGCCCGAGCGCCGCCCGCGCCTCGACCGCCGAGGCGGCGCGCTCCGGCGAGTGCACCGTGGCCACCGTGAGCCGCGCACCCGTCACCTCCGCGATGCTCCGCGCGAGCGCCAGAGCGTCACGGCCCCCCGCGTCATCGACGTACCCCGCCAGCAGATGCTCCCGGATCACGACTCGAACATTCCCCCGCAAGCCGGGATGACGCGGGCCGTGGCCGCCTTGTGACGCGCGCCGGCCCGGCCGGTGTTCGTGACGGGCCGTCGTCTCCCGTAGACTGACGCCATGCTTGCGAGCTGATCAGGCGCTCCCAGGGCGCGGCCGGGCCGTACGGGGCCATGGGCGGCGCCCTTTTCGACGTCCGCAGTCGCCCCAGCCCGCCCCCCAGGAGCGTTCTCATCGTGATCACTGCCCAAGGCATCGAACTGCGAGCCGGCGCCCGCCTGCTTCTCGAAGGCGCCTCGTTCCGCGTCAATCCCGGCGACCGGGTCGGCCTCGTCGGCCGCAACGGCGCCGGCAAGACCACCCTCACGCGTGTGCTCGCCGGCGAGGGGCTGCCCGCGTCGGGCCAGGTGAGCCGCTCGGGCACGGTCGGCTACCTGCCGCAGGACCCGCGCACCGGCGACCTGGAGGTCCTCGCCCGCGACCGCATCCTGTCCGCCCGTGGCCTGGACGAGGTGATCCGGAAGATGCGGGAGGCCGAGGAGCGCATGGCGACCGCCGACGGCGCCGAGCGCGACAAGGCCGTCCGTCGCTACGGCCGGCTGGAGGAGCGGCTGCACGTCCTCGGCGGCTACGCGGCCGACGCCGAGGCCGCCTCGATCGCCTCCAGCCTGAACCTGCCCGACCGGGTGCTCGGCCAGCCCCTGCGCACCCTGTCCGGCGGCCAGCGGCGCCGCGTCGAACTGGCCCGCATCCTGTTCTCGGGCGCCGACACGCTGCTCCTCGACGAGCCGACGAACCACCTCGACGCCGACTCGATCACCTGGCTGCGCGACTTCCTCAAGAGCCACCAGGGCGGCCTCATCGTGATCAGCCACGACGTCGGGCTGCTCGACGTGGTGGTCAACAAGGTGTTCCACCTCGACGCGAACCGCAACGTGATCGACATCTACAACGTGGGCTGGAAGAAGTACCTCGCCCAGCGGGAGACCGACGAGCGCCGCCGCCGGCGCGAGCGCGCCAACGCCGAGCGCCAGGCGAGCACCCTGCAGACCCAGGCCGACAAGATGCGCGCCAAGGCCACGAAGGCCAGGGCCGCCCAGCAGATGGAGCGGCGGGCGCAGCGCCTGCTCGCGGGCGTCGAGGAGGAGCGCAAGGCCGACAAAGTCGCCAGGATTCGCTTCCCCGCACCCGCCCCGTGTGGCAAAACGCCGCTCATGGCGCGAGCTTTGTCGAAATCGTACGGTTCGTTGGAAGTCTTCACGGATGTCGATCTGGCCGTTGATCGCGGCAGTCGCGTGGTGATCCTGGGCCTGAACGGAGCGGGCAAAACGACGCTTCTGCGGCTGCTCGCCGGCGTCGAGAAGGCCGACACCGGCGAGCGGATCGACGGGCACGGCCTGCGGCTCGGCTACTACGCCCAGGAGCACGAGACGCTCGACCTGGAACGCACGGTCCTGGAGAACATGCGCACGGCAGCACCCGACCTGCCGGAGGTCGAGGTACGCAAGATCCTGGGCTCGTTCCTGTTCGCCGGCGACGACGTCGACAAGCCCGCGCGCGTGCTGTCCGGCGGGGAGAAGACCCGCCTCGCGCTCGCGACGCTCGTGGTCTCCAGCGCCAACGTCCTGCTCCTCGACGAGCCCACCAACAACCTCGATCCGGCGAGCCGGGAGGAGATCCTCGCGGCCCTCCGCACGTACGCGGGCGCCATCGTTCTTGTGACGCACGATGAGGGTGCGGTGGAGGCGCTGCAACCGGAAAGAGTGATCTTGCTTCCTGATGGTGTCGAAGATATTTGGAGTGACGAATTTTCCGATCTCGTGGCACTTGCCTGACCTGCGACGCAACCTGTACGCAAGGAAGCAGATCTTTTCTGGCGTAGTGGGTAGCCGATCGCGCGTGAATGTCTGATCATGGCGGGGGATAACGCAGCGGTCACCACATCACTACGGGAGGTACTCGTGGCCGAGACCCTAAAGAAGGGCACCCGCGTGACCGGTGCCGAGAGAGACAAGTTGGCAGAGCAGCTGAAGAAACGCTACGACTCCGGTGAGAGCATCCGCGCCCTGGCCGCCGCGACCGGCCGGTCGTACGGCTTCATTCACCGGATCCTCACCGAGTCGGGCGTGAACCTGCGTGGTCGGGGTGGAGCGACCCGCGGAAAGAAGTCCTGAAGAGCCGTCGTGCAGCCCTGACGGTTTCACAGCGGTCTCTGACGCCTGCTCCCCTCTGCTCCGTGCGCCGTGCCGTCTGACGCTCGTCGTGCCCGACCCGTTAAGGTCGGGCACGACGGCGGACCGGTTCGTCCCCGAGACGGACCACGAAAGGACGGTCATGGCGGACGGCCCCATCACTGATGCCGAATTCGAGCAGGCGGGCCTGCGCCTCGCCGTCGACGGAGCCGTGGCCACGATCACGCTGGCCCGGCCCGAGCGGCGTAACGCGCTGACGTTCAGCACGTGGCGGACGCTGGCCCGGATCGGAGACACGCTCCCGGACGGCGTGCGGGTCGTCGTCGTGCGAGGGGAGGGGCCGGCGTTCTCGGCCGGCATCGACCTGCGGCTGTTCACCGCGGAGGGCGTCCCGGGGGAGGACGCCCTCGCTCCGCGGGACGAGGAGTTCATCCGCGGGCTGCAGGCGGGCTACCTGTGGCTGCGCCGGCCCGACATCGTCTCGGTCGCGGCGGTGCAGGGGCACGCCATCGGGGGCGGCTTCCAGCTCGCCCTGGCCTGTGACCTGCGGATCGTCGCCGACGACGTCAAGTTCGCGATGAAGGAGCCGGCGCTCGGCATCGTGCCCGACCTGACCGGCACCAAGCCGCTCGTCGACATCGTCGGCGTGCCGCGGGCACTGGAGCTCTGCCTGACCACGCGCACCGTGTTCGCCGACGAGGCCGCCCGGCTCGGGCTCGCCGAGCTGGTGGTTCCCGTCGCCGACCTGGGCAAGGCGGTGGACGATCTCGTCGCGGCGATCCTGGCCGTACGACCCTCGACGGCCGCGGCGACCAAGCGTCTGCTGCGTGCCGCCCCGGGCAACACGCTGGAGGAGCAGTCCGCGGCCGAACGCCGCGAGCAGGTCGCCCTCCTGAGCGAGCCGGCCGGCGAGCGGTCCGCCTGATCACGCCCGGGTGGCGGCATGGCGTGAACCGGATTCGGGGACCACGCCCGGCCGCTCACGGCGACGTCTCATCCCAGCGTCCGCTCCGGCCTCCGAACGCCACGAGAGCCCATCGCGTCGCGTTCCTCACCAGCGGCCTACCTGCGGTGATGTGTGCCACCCGGTGCGATAGTGGCGGGTAGACGGGTACGGATCCGTCCGCGTGCCGATGACGTCCGCGAGAGGGGGCTCCGTGAAAGCGCTGGTCTACCACGGCCCGAAAGACGTCCGGGTGGAGCAGGTACCCGATCCGGCGATCGAGGCGCCGACGGACGTACTGGTCAAGGTCACGACGACGAGCATCTGCGGCTCCGACCTCCACATGTACGAGGGCCGGACGAACATCGAGCCCGGCCTTGTACTGGGGCACGAGAACCTCGGTGAGGTGATCGAGGTCGGCGCGGCCGTCGAGCACGTACGCGTGGGGGACCAGGTGTGCGTGCCCTTCAACGTCAGCTGCGGTTACTGCAAGAACTGCGAGCGTGGGCTGACGGCCTTCTGCCTGACGGCGAACCCGCCGTACGCGGGCGCGGCCTTCGGGTTCGCCGGCATGGGCCCCTACGACGGCGGCCAGGCGGAGTACATGCGCGTCCCGCACGGCGACTTCATGTGCCTCAGGCTTCCGCGGGAGGGACCGGGAAAGGAGACCGACTATGTGATGTGCGCCGACATCTTCCCGACCGGCTACCACGCGACCGAGATCGCGGGGCTCCGGCCGGGTGAGTCCGTCGTCATCTACGGCGCCGGGCCGGTCGGGCTCATGGCGGCCTACTCCGCGATCATCAAGGGCGCCGGCCGCGTGATGGTGGTCGACCTGCATCCGGACCGGCTGCGGCTCGCCGAGGAGATCGGGGCGATCCCGATCGACTACAGCGAGGCATCGCCGGTCGAGCGGGTGCTCGACCTGACCGGCGGCGAGGGCGCCGACCGCGGCTGCGAGTGCGTCGGGTTCCAGGCACACGACATCGCCTGCGTCGAGCGCCCGAACATCACCTTGAACAACCTGGTCGCCTCGGTGCGGCCCACCGGCACGATCGCGGTCGTCGGCCTCTTCGTGCGCGACGACCCGCACGCGGCGAACCGCCTCGACCAGCGCGGGGAGATCGTCTTCAACTTCGGTGAGTTCTGGTTCAAGGGGCAGGCGATGGCCACGGGCCAGTGCAACGTCAAGGCCTACAACCGCCACCTGCGCGACCTGATCGCCGACGACAAGGCCGAGCCGTCCTTCGTGGTGTCCCAGGAGTTGCCGCTCGATGACGCGCCAAAGGGCTACCAGCAGTTCGATGTCCGGAAGAACGGCTGGACGAAGGTCGTCCTGCACCCGTGAATGCGAGTCTGAGGGTATGGCCGTCCGGTGTCTGATCGTCGACGACAATGAGCGCTTCCTCCAGGTCGCCCGCGACCTTCTGAAGCGCGACGGAATCGCCGTCGTCGGCGTCGCCACCAACTCGGCCGAGGCCTTCCGGGAGGCCGAGCGGCTCCGTCCCGACGTCGCGCTCGTCGACATCATGCTCGGCGAGGAACACGGCTTCGACCTCGCGAGCGCACTGGCGCAGGCCCCGGAGCCGCCTCACGTGATCCTGATCTCCACCTACGTGGAAACGGACTTCGCCGAGCTGATCGCGGCCAGCCCGGCGATCGGTTTCCTGTCCAAGACCCGCCTGTCCGGCAACGCCATCCGCGACCTGCTGACGAACCCCGGCGTGCCCTGACCCGCCGCGCACGGTCCAACGCGGCTCGATGTCGGCACGGGCCTCGCCGCCGTTCCCCGGACGTAGGTCGCAAGGACCGTCCCGGATCGGCAGGGGGGCCGATGACGGCGCCCGCTAACGTGGCGCAGGCTGGTCCTGTCGATGGGAATCAGCCATCGGCGCGTTGTGTTGGCAACAGTGCTTACATGATTACGTCTTTACCTCCGGGAGGAATCACCGTGGGAATGCCGGACAACGGCTGGATGGTGATGATGTCGTTCCGCCGCGACAACTCGGTGGTCAAGGAGCGCCTGAAGTCGGGCACGGTGCGCCGCATCGCCGCCTACGCGCGCCCGTACGTCCGCGAGCTCGTCCTGTTCCTGATGTTGAACGCGGTCGCCGCCGTCATCGTGGTGGCCAACCCGCTGCTGCTCAAGGCGATCATCGACCGCGGCATCGTGCACCACCGGACCGGCCTGGTCGTCGGGCTCGCGGTCGCCGTCGGGGTGCTGGCGCTCTTCGACGCGGTGATCGGCCTGGCCCAGCGGTGGTACTCCGCGCGCATCGGTGAAGGACTCATCTACGACCTGCGGACCCAGGTCTTCGACCACGTTCAGCGCATGCCCGTGGCGTTCTTCATGCGCGCCCAGACCGGCTCGCTCGTCAGCCGGCTCAACAGCGACGTCATCGGCGCCCAGCGCGCCCTCACCACGACGTTGTCCTCGGTGGTCTCCAACGTGATCAGCCTGATCCTCGTGCTGATCACGATGTTCGTGCTGTCCTGGCAGGTCACGCTCATCGCCCTGGTCCTGTTGCCGATCTTCATCTTCCCGGCCAAGTGGGTCGGGCGGCGGCTGCAGAAGATCAGCAGAGAGCAGATGCAGCTCGACGCCGAGATGGGCTCGCTGATGACCGAGCGGTTCAACGTGGCGGGCGCGATGCTCGCCAAGCTGTACGGCCGCCCCGAGGAGGAGTCGGCGATGTTCGCGGGGCGGGCGGCACGCGTCCGCGACATCGGCGTCATCTCGGGCATGTACGGCCGCGTGTTCTTCACCGCGCTGACACTCGTCGCCTCGCTGGCCACCGCCATGGTGTACGGCGTCGGCGGGTCGCTGGTGGTGAACGGCAGCTTCCAGCTCGGCACCCTCGTCGCCCTGGCCACGCTGCTGACCCGCATGTACGGCCCGCTCACCGCGCTGTCCAACGTGCACGTCGACGTGATGACCGCCCTGGTCAGCTTCGACCGTGTCTTCGAGGTGCTCGACCTGCCGCCGATGGTGGCCGAGAAGCCGGACGCGACGCCGCTGCCCACGCCCTCATCCCGGCCGGCCCACCCCGGTCCGCCTCCCGGCGGGGACGCTCCGGCCGTGGAGTTCGACAACGTGACCTTCCGCTACCCGGCCGCCGCCGAGGTCTCGCTGGCCTCCCTGGAGTCGATCGCGCGGACCGACACGGCGCCGAGCCGCGAGGTGCTGCACGGGGTGGACTTCCGCGTCGAGCCGGGGAGCCTCACCGCGCTCGTCGGGCCCTCGGGCGCCGGCAAGACGACCATCACCCAGCTCGTGTCCCGGCTCTACGACGTCTCGGACGGCGTGGTCCGCATCGGCGGTCAGGACGTCCGCGACGCCACGCTGGAGTCGCTGCGCGGCGCCATCGGCGTCGTCACCCAGGACGCGCACCTGTTCCACGACTCGATCCGCGCCAACCTCGAGTACGCGCGGCCGGACGCGACCGATGAGGAACTGGTCGAGGCACTGCGGGCGGCGCAGATCTGGGGCCTGGTCGCGGAGATGCCGGACGGCCTGGACACCGTGGTCGGCGACCGGGGCTACCGGCTGTCCGGCGGTGAGAAGCAGCGCCTGGCGATCGCCCGGCTGCTGCTCAAGGCGCCCTCGGTCGTGGTGCTGGACGAGGCGACCGCGCACCTGGACTCCGAGTCCGAGGCGGCGGTACAGCGGGCGTTGAGGAGCGCCCTCGCGGGCCGTACGTCGATCGTCATCGCCCACCGGCTGTCGACGATCCGCGAGGCCGACCAGATCCTGGTGATCGACGGCGGCCGGGTGGTCGAGCGGGGCCACCACGACGAACTGCTCGACCGTGGCGGACTGTACGCCGAGCTTTACCAGACCCAGTTCGCCCGGCAGGCGCTGACGGATGACGTCGTACCCGCCGCGGCGCCCCAGGCGTGAGTGGCCGCACCGAAGAAGCGGGAGGAGTGAGGCGTACGGGGCAAGGGTAGACCCAGCGGTGTGAGCACTGTGTACATCATCCGGGCACGCTGGGTGATGTACGCCGCCTCACTGGCGTGCGGTCTGCTCCTCGTCGGAGCGCCGGCCGGCGCGGACCCGGCGTACGCGGGCCGTTCCAGGGTGTTCGGCCTCGTGCTGGCGGGGGCGAGCCCGGACCGTGTGCTGTTCGCGCCGGCCCGCATGGTGCGGCACGGGGGACCGGAGACGGTGCGCCCGGCGTCCGTGGGGCGCTACGCGCCGTTGACGATCGCGCCGGGAGCAGTGATCCGCGCGTCGGCGCCGATCGTCGACCACGGCGTCACCGACTACGTGCGCGGCGTCCGGCTGACCCCGGTGCAGCTGGGCGAGGACCTGCGACGGTTGAGCCGGCGGCTTCACCCGCTGCTGGACCGCGCCCACATGTTCGAGCTCTGGTTCGACGGCCAGGGCCGGATCGTCCGCATGCAGCACTACTTCAGCCCCTGAGTCCCGAACCGGAGCGGGGGCGCGTCGACATCGGGGGACCAGATGAACCGTCCGCTCGTCCTGACGTGCGTGGCCCTGAGCGCGATCATGCCGCTCACCGGGTGTGGAGGGAACAAGAAGGCCGCCACGGTCGCGCAGAGCGCGAGCCCGAAGGCGCGGCACCATGCCCCGGCCGCGACGCGCGCGCCGTCCGCCTCGGTGACCGTCCGCGGCACCGTACGGGTCGGCGGCTTCTGCAAGACCACCGACGCGGTGGGCAAGACGGCGAACGGCGGCTGGGCCCGCTGTCTCAAGAAGCCCGGCGACAAGCGCGCCCGCTGGTACTCCCAGGCTCCGTCGGGCCCCGGGGCGGCACGCGCCGGTGAGTTCTGCTCGCGGGCCGGCGCGACCGCGACGTCATCCGCGGGCAAGAAGCTGACGTGTACCAAGAAGGCCGGCGAGACCCGGCCGCGCTGGCGAACGAAGTGACCGGGCGTGGCCGCCGGGCGGACCCACCCGCCCGGCGCCGCCCAGCCGGGTGACGGGCGCCCGCCCGGCGGACTTTACGCAGGCGCATCTTCGAATCCATACCCCTGTCGCATGCCCGGCTCACCCTGGGGTGCGACAGGCGATTCCCTTCACCGCGGAGTGAGTGCGATGAGCAGGACGAAACGCGGGGTACGGCGGTTCGCCGCGCTCCTCGTCGGTTGCGGCGCGGCCGGCCTGGTGATCGGCTGGAGCTACGAGCGGGTTCCGGCCGTCGGCCATTCGCGCCCGCTCGGCCGGTAGCCGAGGCGGCGGAGCTCCGCCCCCGCGATCTTCTCCACCTGAGTGACCTGCTTCAGCGTGAGGTGGTCCTGCCACATGCCGATGTCGTCGTCGCCGACGCCGTGCAGCGCGCTCTTGGCGATCCGCTGCCCGAGGTAGTCGGAGATGTCGCCCAGGCTCTCGCGGGTGCGGGTGACCAGATCCTCGTAGCGGATGGTGAGCAGCTGATCGTCGGGAGTCTGGGCGCGCAGCCGGGCGCTGAGCCGGATCGACCCGCGCCAGCGCAGCGCGCACTTGACCGCCACGCCCGCCCGGGGCCAGCGCGCCCGCTCGGTGGCGTCCTCGACGCCGAGGAAGGCGTTGGGGAACACCTCGTCCAGGTTGGCGAAACCGGGACGGAACCATGCGAGGCAGCGCTCATCAGAGATCATCCCGGCGACGACGTCGCGGCCGTCGCGGATCACCTGGATCAGTTGCGCGTCGGGGAAGGCGTCCAGGATGACGTCGGTGCTGTAGATCAGGTCGGGCGTCGCGTCGGCGAACCGCTGGATGCCGCGCGGATCGGCGCAGACGCCGTCCGGGCCGAGCCGCCCCAGGTCACGGCACTGCGCCGGGCACTCACCGCACCCGTCCGGGGCGACCTGCCAGCTCTGCGCGTAGGCGTCGCGCATCACCCGGGCGGCGCCCGCCCCTCGCTCGCTCGCGATCGAGGGGCGCCGGGCGAACGCGTAGACCGTACGCACCACGTTGGGGCGGCCCATCGTCAGGTGGAAGGTCGCCGACTGGCGGATCGCACGGGCCACCAGGTCCGTGCCGGAATGGGGCGCACCGAGCAGGAAGACCGGACGCCGGACCTTGGTGCCGTTCACCACCAGGATGTGCGGAGACGTGGAGCGTGGGGGCGTCACCAGCGTGTCACCTCGGACGGGGCCGCTTCGTCGGCGCTCGTCAGCCGACGACCGCGAGCGCGTCGATCTCGACGAGCAGGCCTTCGGCCAGCCCGACGAACACCGTCGTACGCGCGGGATAGGGCTCGCTGACGTAGCTCTCATACACCGCGTTCATCGCCGCGAAGTCCTCCCGGCGCGTGAGGTGGACCCGCAGCATCACGACGTCGTCGAAGCCGGAGCCGGCCTCCTCCAGCACCGCCCGGACGTTCTCCAGCGCCTGGCGGGTCTGCTCGCCCACCGTTTCGCCGACGACGAGCCCGGTTTCGGGGTCGACCGGGACCTGGCCGGCGACCTGGAGGATGCCGCCCTTGCGGACGCCCTGGCTGTAGGCCGCGGCCGGCCGAGGGGCCTTCGCGGTATGAAAAGCGATCTTGTCACTCATACGGGTTACTCATCTCTTGGCCCCGGCCGGATGGCCCGGCGCCGTCGGCTCCTAGAGGATGGTACTGACTTCGCCGCCTTTGTGGTCACGCCGGGCCGACGCGTGTGCACGCCGTCCGCGAGCGCCCGCGACGCACCGTCTCCCGTCTCTTCGACGCCGTCGGCGCGACGGCCGCGACCACGGCGCCGACTTTACCCGGACAGACCTTTGCCAGGCCCTGACCTGCGGATATCGGCGCGGGTACGAGCTCACGCCCACTCCGGCTGGTTGACTCGGCCGATCGCAGACGCCGGCGCGGGTCGCCGGCGTCGGGGGCACGTGCGCGGCGGTGAACGCCGCCGCGCGGAGGGGGGCGATGATGGCGCTACGCCTGATCAAAGGTTCCTACCGGATCCTGCACAGCCAGCCCGATGGCGACTCGATCCACTTCTACCCCGACGACGCGGAGGCGTTCGTCAAACTGCGCATGAACGCGCACCTGAGCGCGACCGGCGCCGTGCAACTGCGGCTCGACGCCATCGACGCGCTGGAGACGCACTACACGCCGCACGGCCACGGGGGCTTCATCCAGCATCAGCCGCTCCCGCTCGGGCACGCGGCCGCCGACCGGCTGCTGACGCTGCTGGGCTTCAGCGACGTCAAGCGCGACCGGGAGGTCATCACCAGCGCCACGCCCGACGAGACGCCGGGCTACATCCTGACCCGGTTCGCCGACAAGTACGGGCGGCCGGTGGCGTTCGCGTACGCGGGCACGAGCGAGGAGACCGACCTCGCGCAGGTGCGCGTCACCGCGGCCACGCTGCGCGAGAGCGTGAACCACCGGTTGCTCTCCGAAGGGCTGGTCTACCCGACGTTCTACAGCAAGCTGTACCCCGACCTGCGCGCCGAGCTGACCACCGTCACCCAGGCGGCCCGCGCCAAGGGTCACGGCGTGTGGAGCGGCGACGCCACCACCAGCGGCGCGACCGTGACCAGCCTGACCGACCTGGACGACCACATCGTGATCCTGCCGAAGCTGTTCCGCCGCCTGGTGGACTACCTGGCCCTGGGCGCCGGTGACATGTCCCTCGACCGGTTCACGACCTTCCTCGCCGCACGCGACGACCGGCTGTTCGTCGTCTCCGAGGCGCACGCGACCGGCCTGGACACCGTCACCGCCGTGTCCGGCCAGAAGATCCGGCTCACCCACCCGCCCGAGGACCTGGTGTTCATCGAGGCGTGACGGTCGTTCCTGCCAGGATGGCGGGATGACCGTTGTCCTGCTGCATTCGATGTACGGACTGCGGGCCGCGGTGCTCGACGCCGCGGCCCGCATCCGTGCCACCACCGGACACGAGGTGGTGGTCCCCGACCTGTACGACGGCCGCACGGCGGATGACGCCGAGACCGGCCTGAAGATCAGGGACGAGATCGGACCCGAGGAGCTGGCCCGGCGGGCCGCCGCCGCGGCGGCGCCGTACGCGAGGGAGAGCACGGTGTTCGCGGGCTTGTCCCTGGGCGCGAGCCTGGCCCAGCGCCTCGCCCTGCGCGGCGCGGGCGCGCGGGGACTGCTGCTGATGCACGGCACCGCCGAGATCCCCGAGGACACGGTCGCGACCGGCCTGCCCGTGCAACTGCACGTCGCCGACCCGGACGAGTGGGAGCCGGCCGAGTGGCTGGAGGAGTGGCAGGAGGGGATGCGCCGCGTCGGCGCCCGCGCCGAGCTGTTCCGCTACCCGGGCGCGGGACACCTGTTCACCGACCCCGGCCTGGCCGACCACGACGAGCCGTCGGCACGCGCGGCCTGGGAGCGCGCCCTCACCTTCCTCCAAGGGCTGTGACCGCGGCGTTGCCCGGCCGAACCCGCTGCGGGCGTTCGAGGCTCTGTGCCCCGGGAAGGGCGCGACCGGGTTCCCACCGGCGGGGGCATAGCGTGGGGTGGCGCCGCCCGCGAAGTCACCGGAGGCGGCACGTCGAGTGAGGGGCGGTGGACCGTGATGGATGCCGGCGCGCTGCGACGGCTGGGCGAGGAACGGATCGACTGGCGGTTCAAGGGCATGCCGGCCGATGCCGCCGGGATGACCGTGGCGGAGCTCGCGGCCGAGCGCCGGAATCTGTTCGACGGCGGGTTCCATCCGCCGCTCGTCGTGCTCGACGCCGCGGCGCTGGAGCACAACCTGACGACCATGCGCGACTGGTGCGAGCGGCGTGGCGTGCTGCTCGCGCCGCACGGCAAGACCACGATGGCCCCGCAGCTGTTCGCGCGGCAGCTCGAGCACGGCGCGTGGGGGATCACCGTCGCCAACTTCGCCCAGCTTCGCGTGGCACGGGCCTTCGGCGTCCGGCGGGTCATGGTCGCCAACCAGCTCGTCGATCCGGCCGGGCTGCGCTGGGTGGCCGGTGAGGTCGCGCGCGACCCGGAGTTCGCGCTGTTCTGCTTCGCGGACTCGGTGCGCGGGGTCGAGATCATGGCGGCGGCGCTCCGCGGTGCGCCGCGGCCGGTGGACGTGCTGGTCGAGCTCGGAGCGCCGGACGGGCGTGCCGGCGTGCGTGACGTCGCGACGGCCGTGGCGGTGGCCCGCGCGGTCCGGGACGCGGACGGGCTCCGGCTCGCCGGGGTGGCCGGGTACGAGGGCGCGATCGCGCACGGCGCCACTTCGGAGAGCCTCGCGACGGTCGACCGCTACCTGCGGGACCTGCGCGACCTGGCCGGTCGGCTCGAACTGCCCGAGGACGCCATCCTCAGCGCGGGCGGCAGCGCCTTCTTCGACCAGGTCGCGGACGTGTTCGACGGCACCCGCACCGTGCTGCGCAGCGGCGCGTACATCACCCACGACGATGGCTTCTACCGCGACATCTCACCGCTCCGCCGGGCCGGGGACACGCCGTTCAGGCCGGCCCTGCACGCGTGGGCGCAGGTGACCTCCCGGCCCGAGCCCGACCTCGCGCTGCTCACCCTCGGCCGCCGCGACGTCTCCTTCGACCAGGGCCTGCCCGAACCGCACACCGTACGCCACGCCGACGGCACCCGCTCGCCGGCGACCGGCAGCACGGTGACGGCGCTCAACGACCAGCACGCGTTCCTCCGGCTCGGGTCCGGCACCACGGCCGAGGTGGGCGACTGGGTCGACTGCGGGCCGTCCCATCCGTGCACGGTGTTCGACAAGTGGCAGCTGCTCCCGGTCGTGGCCGACGACACGGTGATCGACCTGGTCCGCACCTGGTTCTAGGCGAAGGCCCCGCGTGGCGTGGCCCCGCGCCGGGTGTCCGGTACCGGTCACGGCATAGGCTCTTGATCATGATCGGCGAATGGCTCCGGAACGCGGGCGCGGTCACCGTGCTCACCGGGGCGGGCATCAGCACGGAGAGCGGCATTCCGGACTTCCGTGGTCCGCAGGGCGTGTGGACCAAGGACCCGCGGGCGGCCGCGATGTCCACCCTCGACGTGTACCTCGCCGATCCCGCCGTACGCCGGCGCGCCTGGCGGTCACGGCGCGACCATCCGGCCTGGGGCGCCGAGCCGAACGCCGGGCACCGTGCGCTCGTGGACCTGGAGCGGGCCGGGCGGCTCCGGGCGATCGTCACCCAGAACATCGACGGGCTGCACCAGAAGGCCGGGTCGGATCCGGGCCTGGTCATCGAGGTGCACGGCACGATGCTGGAGGTCGAGTGCCTCGGGTGCGGGAGGCGTACGCCGATGCCGGAGGTCCTCGCCCGCGTCGACCGGGGCGAGGAGGACCCGCCGTGCGTGGAGTGCGGCGGCATCCAGAAGTCCGCGACGATCTCGTTCGGGCAGGCGCTGAGGCCGGATGTCTTCGCCGCGGCGGAGCGGGCCGCGCGCGACTGCGATGTTTTTCTCGCGGTCGGCTCGTCGCTCGGCGTGCAGCCGGCGGCCGGGCTCTGCGTGGACGCGGTCGAGAGCGGTGCGCGGCTCGTCATCGTCAACGCGCAGGAGACGCCGTATGACCGGCTCGCCGACGCCATCGTACGCGAGCCGATCGGCACCATCCTCCCGACACTCCTGTCAGAGGCCTGTTGACGGCGAATTGCATGCGTGTGGTTTATGACCTCTTCCGCTTCGGGGCCCACAGGTGTCATGCTCTGACCGACCACATAACAAGGAGAGTTTCATGGGCGACCTCGGGGGCGGACCACCCTCACTTCGAGTGGGGGACAGGGTCGCCGTGGTCGCTCCGAGCTATCCCGCCGAGCCGGAGCGGCTCGAGCGCGGCTGTGCGGTGCTGCGCTCCCTCGGCCTCGACGTGATCGTGGGCAAACATGTCCTCGACCGTGCCCCGTCGGGCCTGACCTACCTCGCCGGATCCGACGACGAACGCGCCGCCGATCTGCAGGCGGCCTGGTGCGACCCGGGGATCTCGGCGGTGATCTGCGCGCGCGGCGGCTACGGTGCCGCCCGGGTGCTCGACCATCTCGACTGGGACACGATGGCCCACGCGACGCCCAAGCTCCTGCACGGGTCCAGCGACATCACCGCCCTGCACGTCGCGTTCGGCCGGCGTCTCGGCGTGCCGACCTCGTTCGGGCCGATGGTCGTCTCCACCCTCGCCGACGGCGAGGCGGAGACGATCGCCCATCTGCGCGAGGCCCTGTTCGGAACGGGCGTCACGGTGCACGGCTCGCGGACCCTGCGCGGCGGCCGGGCGCGGGGAACGCTGACGGGCGGCAACCTGGCGCTGCTCACATCCCTGCTCGGCACTCCGCACGCCCCGGAGCCGGCCACCGACCGTATCGCGTTCCTGGAAGACGTCAACGAGGCGCCGTACCGCGTCGATCGCATGCTGACCCAGCTCCTGCAGGCGGGCTGGTTCGAGGGCGTCGCCGGGATCGTGCTCGGCACCTGGGTCGGCTGCGGCGACCTCGACGCGGTCTTCGCCGACCGCCTCGTGCCGATCGGCGTGCCGATCCTGGGGGGCGTCGCGGTCGGCCACGGTCCCGGGCAGCGTACGATCCGGCTCGGCGTCGACGTTGGGCTCGACGCGGACGCGCGGGTGCTTTCACACCCTGGCGAGGAGACACCGTGACCACCTTCGAGAGGCGCGACCGCAGGCCCACCGCGGCCGACGGCTCCGACCCCGCGCTCGACTCGCTCGTGGTGCTGGTCGCCGAGAGCCACGGCTACGGCTGCCGCGCGGTTCCCGGCGACGTGATGCTCCTCGACGGCCCGCAGCGTCTGCACATCGGCATGCGCAACCTGCGCCAGCTCGCCCGGCTGGTCCCGCGTGACGACTGGCCCGCGCTGGTCGCCGACCACGTCGGCACGATCATCACCGCCATCGAAGAGCCGCTGGACCTCAGCGACTTCGCGCTCGTACGCGGGCTGTTGCGCTCGCGGATCTACCCGGCCGAGGCCCGTACCGCCCGGCTGATCTCCCGTCCGTTCGCGCCCGGCCTGATCGAGGCGATCGTCGCCGACACGCCGACGACCGTGCGCACCGTCGTCACCGACGACGTGGTCGGCTGGCCCGTGACCGCCGACGAGCTGTTCGCGGTCGGCCGCGACGGCGTCCGCGCCGACGGCCCGCTCGAGTGCGACGTCATCGACGACACCGGCATCCGCGTGCTGGAGGGCTCGACGTTCTACGCCGCGACGCATCTGGTGTGGCTGGAGTCCTACCTCGATCCCGGCCCCTACGGCGTGCTCGCCGTCGCGCCCACCCGCAGCACGATCGCCGCGTGCACGATCCGCAAGGACACGGCGCTGATCAGCGCCGAGCGCCTGCGCGCGTTCGCCGCCGACACTCACGAGGACGGGCCCGGCTCGCTGACGCCGGACCTGTTCTGGTGGCACCGCGGCGGTAGCCTCACGCTGCTGGAGCGGGCGAACACCGGGCCCGCCCGGCTGCCGGAGGACTTCCTGCGGTTCGTCGCCTCCCTTCCCTGATCCGTCGTCGCGCGGGCTTGACCTTGACGCCGGTGTCAGGGCCTAGCGTCGGTGCCGACCACAGATCAGGGGCCGGTGCGCCCTCTCCGGAGGAAGACGATGATCGAACTGACGACCGACAACTTCGACGCGCAGGTGCTCCACGGCGACCGGCCGGTGCTGGTCGACTTCTGGGCCGAGTGGTGCCCGCCGTGCCGGCTGATCGCGCCGATCCTCGAACAGCTGGAGGCGGAGTACGGCGACCGTCTCACCGTCGCCAAGATCAACGGCGACGACCACCCGGAGATCGCGCGCAGGTACCAGGTGCTCGGCTTCCCCACGCTGAACCTCTACCGCGACGGCGAGGTCGTCCACCAGATCGTGGGCGCCCGGTCCAAGCGAGCCCTGCTCGCCGACCTGGAGCCGCACCTCTGAGACGAGTCGCCGTCGCGGTGACCGACGCCGCCTCTACGGCTGCGCGGCGGCGTGACCGGCGCCGCGCATGCCGTCGTGGCCTTCGAGGTCGTAGGCGGTCAGCACCAGGGGCACGTGGCTGAACGCCTGCGGGAAGTTGCCGACCTGGCGCTTCAGCCGCGGGTCGTACTCCTCGGCGAGCAGGCCGACGTCGTTGCGCAGGTCCAGCAGCCGCTCGAACAGGTCCCGCGCCTCCTTGGCGCGGCCGATCTGCTGCAGCGCGCCGGCCATCCAGAAGCTGCACGCGAGGAACGCCCCCTCGCGGCCGGCCAGCCCGTCGACGCCGTGTTCGTCGTCGCCGGTGGCGTACCGCTGGACGAACCCGTCGGTGGTGAGTTCCCGCTGCACCGCCTCGACCGTGCCGATGACGCGGGGGTCGTTCGCGGGCAGGAAGCCGACGCGGGGGATGAGCAGCAGCGCCGCGTCCAGCTCGCGTGAGCCGTACGACTGGGTGAAGGTGTTGCGGTCGGCGTCGAAGCCCTTCGCGCAGACCTCACGGTGGATCTCGTCGCGCAGCGCACGCCAGTGCTCGACCGGGCCGCGCCGGTCGAAGTTCTCCACCATGCGGACCGCGCGGTCCACCGCGACCCAGGTCATGACCTTGGAGTGCACGAAGTGCCGGCGCGGCCCGCGGACCTCCCACAGGCCCTCGTCCGGGTCGTTCCAGTGCAGCTCGACGAAGCCCATCATCGCGCTCTGCAGCGACCAGGCGTGCCGTTCCTGCTGGATACCGCTGCCCAGCGCGAGGAACAGCGAGTCGGCGACCTCGCCGTACACGTCGAGCTGGAGCTGCTTGGCGGCGGAGTTGCCGACGCGGACCGGCCGGGAGTTCTCATAACCCGCCAGCCAGTCCAGCTCGTACTCCTCCAGCCGGCGCTCGCCGGCCACGCCGTACATGATCTGCAGGTCCTCCGGACTGCCGGCGACCGCGCGCATCAGCCACGACCGCCAGGCCTTGGCCTCGTCGCGGTAGCCGCTGCGCAGCAGGGCCTCCAGGGTCATCGTGGCGTCGCGCAGCCAGCAGAAGCGGTAGTCCCAGTTGCGTACGCCGCCGACCGCCTCGGGCAGGGAGGTCGTGGCCGCCGCGACGATGCCGCCGGTCGGGTCGTAGGTCAGCGCCTTCAGCGTGGCGAGCGAGCGGACGACGGCGTCGCGGTAGCGGCCGGAGTAGGTGCACTGCGCGGCCCACTCGGTCCAGAAGCGCTCGGTGCCGTCGAGCGCCTCGTAGGGGTCGACGTCGCGCGGGGCCGGCAGGTGCGAGGGATGCCAGGTGAACACGAACGGCAGCGAGTCGCCCGCGCAGACGACGAACGTCGCGCGGTGGGAGAAGTCGCGGCCCTCCAGCTCGATCGGGCTGCGCAGCCACACCGAGTCGGGGCCGGCGATGCCGGTGAGGTGGTCGCCGATCCGCCGCATCCACGGGATGGCCCGGCCGTAGTCGAACCGGATCCGCAGGTCCAGGCGCATCGGCACCCGTCCGGAGACGCCCTCGACGATGCGCACGACGTCCGCCGCCTCGCCGCGCTCGGGCATGAAGTCGACGACGCGGACGGTGCCCTCCGGGGTCTCCCACTCGGTCTCGAGGATGAGCGTGTCGCCCCGGTACCGCCGCCGGGTCGCCTTGCCGCCGGAGACCGGCGCGATCTGCCAGCGGCCGTTGCCGGGGTCGCCGAGCAGGCCGGCGAAGCAGGCGGGGGAGTCGAGCCGGGGAAGGCACAGCCAGTCGATGGATCCGTCGAGTCCGACGAGTGCGCAGCTGAACAGATCACCGATGAGCGCATAGTCCTCGATGGGCGCAGACAATGCGATTCCCCCTTGTCGTGGCTGATTTCGACGCAGTGCGTACGGTAACGCGGTACCGAGCCCCGTATCTGGCGAATCTGTCGACCTGACCGGCTGTTTACCTATGGCGATGACGGTAAGTAATCACTCGATCGCCGCTTCGATGGATCGGCCTGGTCGCAAGCCGGAATGACACCGGATCGGGGGCGGCGGAATGGGCAGAACGGATGAGACCGTACGAAGCCTGGTGCCCGCCCGGATCGACCGGCTGCCCTGGTCGCGGTTCCACACCCGGATGATCGCCGCGCTCGGGGTCGCCTGGGTCCTGGACGGGCTCGAGGTGCAGATCGCCAGCATCGTCGGGCCGGTGCTCCAGCGCGCGGACACGCTCCATCTCGGCTCCGGGCAGGTCGGCTTCGCCGGGACGGTCTTCCTGCTCGGGGAGGTGCTGGGCGCGCTGGTCTTCGGCCGGATCTCGGACCGGCTGGGCCGGCGCCGGCTGTTCATCGTCACGCTCGGGCTCTACCTGGCCGCCAACGCCCTGACCGCGCTGTCCTTCGGCTACCCGATCTTCCTCGTCTTCCGGTTCGCGGCGGGGGCGGGGATCGGCGGGGAGTACGCCGCGATCCACTCGGCGATCGACGAGCTCATCCCCGCGCGGTTCCGGGGAAGGGTCGACCTCGCCGTCAGCGGCACCTACTGGTTCGGCGCGATCCTCGCCTCGCTCGGCGAGTACGTGCTGCTCAACCCCGGACTGCTGCCGCCGGACATCGGCTGGCGCATCGGGTTTCTCATCGGACCGCTGATCGGCGTCGGCATCTGGGGTCTGCGCCGTAGGCTGCCGGAGAGCCCGCGCTGGCAGCTCATGCACGGCCGCGCCGGTGAGGCGGAGCGCACGGTGGCGCGGATCGAACGCGAGGTCGAGGCGTCCGGAGTGCGGCTGCCCGCGGTCGACGAGAGCCGCTACATCGAGGTGCGGGCGCGGGAGGCGGTGTCGTTCGCGCTGGTGGCGCGGACGTTGTTCCGCGAGTACCCCAAGCGCTCGGTGCTCGGCGCGGTCCTGATGATCAGCCAGTCCCTCCTGTACAACGCGATCTTCTTCACGTACGGGCTGGTGCTCAAGCACTTCTACGGTGTCGCCGACCACGACGTGCCCAAGTACTTCTTCCCCTTCGCCGCGGGCAACCTGCTCGGCCCGCTGCTCATCGGCCGGCTGTTCGACACGGTCGGCCGCCGGCAGATGATCGCCGGCACGTACATCGTCTCGGGCGTGCTCATGGCCGTCAGCGGCTACCTGTTCCAGCGCGGCCTGCTGACGGCCGTCACGCAGACCGTGCTGTGGTCGGTGATCTTCTTCATCGCGTCGGCGGCGGCCAGTTCGGGCTATCTGACCGTCAGCGAGATCTTCCCGATGGAGTTGCGCGCCCAGGCGATCGCCCTGTTCTTCGCGATCGCCCAGGTGTTCGGGTCGTTCGGCCCGACGATCGTCGGCTCGCTGATCGGCAACCAGGCGCATCCGGACCGGAGCCGCCTGTTCGTCGCCTACCTGGTCGCCTCCGGCGTCATGGGCGCCGCCGGGGCGGTGGCGGCGTTCTGGGGCGTACGGGCCGAGCGCACCTCGCTGGAGGACGTCGCCGCGCCCCTGTCGTCGGTGCGCCGCCCGCGCGACCATCTCGACGACCGGCTCGGCCCCGGCGCCTGAGCCGGCCGCCTGGGTCCGTCAGGCCGCCGCCGGGGATCGTTCGACCGTCAGCAGCGGCAGGAAGACGTGGGCGAGCGGGCCGATCGTCAGGGCGTACAGCAGCGTGCCGACGCCGACGGTCCCGCCGAGCGCCCAGCCGAGGAGCAGCACGGTGACCTCGATGCCGGTGCGCACGATCCGCACGGAGTGGCCGCGCGCCGCGAGGCCGGTCATCAGCCCGTCGCGCGGGCCGGGGCCCAGGCCCGCGCCGATGTAGCAGCCCGTCGCGAAGCCGCCGACGAGGATGGCCGCGACCAGGTATCCCGAGCGCAGCGGAAGGCCGTGCGGGTCGGGCAGCAGCCAGAGGAACAGGTCGGCGAACACGCCGACGAGGATGACGTTGCTGAGCGTGCCGATCCCCGGGCGCTGCCGGAGCGGGATCCACAACAGCATGACCAGCGCGCCCGCGATGATGATCCAGGTGCCGATCGACAGGCCGGTCTGGCGCGCGAGGCCCTGATGGAGCGTGTCCCAGGGGTCGTTGCCCAGCCGGGAGGCGACCTGTAGGGCGATGCCCAGGCCGTACAGGGCCAATCCGATGTAGAGCTGGGCCAATCGACGTACGAGCACGTGCCTTACCTCTCATTGGTGCGGATGGAGCCAATTACCGCAGAGAAGTGGCTTGAAAGATAAGGGCCAATCGTGAAAAGTGGCCCCATGTCGACCAGGTCCATCAATGCCGCCAACCTCGCCCGGCTCCTCGGCGGACCGCCCTCGGAGCGGCCGTACGACGCCGCGATCGCCGCCACGCTGAGCGGCCTCGTGCTCGACGGCGGCCTGCCCCTGCGCACGCGGCTGCCCGCCGAGCGCGACCTGGCCGCC
>NZ_JBHLZP010000099.1:0-20687 GCF_042429965.1 Actinoallomurus acaciae | reverse complement strand
GCGACCCCGTGCTCGCGCAGCAGCGCCGCCATGCGCTCCGGCTCGCGGACCGACCCGTGGTCGACGCCGCCGACACGGTCGAGCAGCCGCTCGTCCGCCTCGGTCTCCAGCCGCTCCCACAGCCGCCCGGCGCGGCCGGTGAGCTCGATATAGAACGGGTCGAGGTAGGCGCGACGGTAGATTCGCGAGTGCCCGTGCGAACTGCCGCGCCGGTGACCCGCGGCGTACGCCTCGAAGGCCGCCACCGTGTGCCCGCGCCGCGTGGCCGCCCAGGCGACCGCCGCCCCGGAGAGCCCGAGCCCTGCCACTGCCACATCGACGTGCCGCATGAACGCATCCTGTCGCGTTCACATCCCGACGGGTACGCCGGGGGTGCGTTCAGGGTCGCCCGCCGCTGGGGCCCACCGTGGGGAAGGCCGAAGTCGGCCGCGTCTCGTGTGGCTAGGCTGAGCAGCGCATATTAGGATACGTATGCACCTTGCACATAAACTTGCGACATAGGAGGGGTTCGGTGATCCACCACCCCCGCACCGTCTTCTCATCCCTCAACACGTCATGAACAGCCCAGCGGCGGCCGGGACCGGCTGGGACCGGCTCGACGAGGTCGCTCTCGGCAGTCTGCTCGCCACGGCCGCGGCGACCGGCACCGGGCCCGTACGTCTGGTCGGCGCCCGGCTTCACGACCTCACCATCCGGCTGATCGTCGACGGGCTGCCCGTCGAGACGACCGTGCCCGGACGGCGGGGAGCACGCGCCCTGCGCCGGGCGCTGCGACGGGCCGGGCAGCGTTCGGCGGTCGCGCCGGTCATCGCCGACATCGGCATCGACCTGCCGTTCCCCGACGCGGCCGCGCACGTGCTCGTCTGCCGGCTCGATCCGCAGACGTTCCCGTTTCCCCGGCACACCGTCCGTGAGCTGGGCCGCGCCGTCAGCCCCGGCGGCACGGTCGTGCTGCTCGCCGGCGACCAGGTGCCCTGGCCCGCGGGGCTGGTCGACGCCTGGGCCGTCTCGGCGGGCCTGTCACCCCGGCCCGAACGCGACACCGGCGGCGCCCTGCCCTTCGCCGGCGCCGTGTACGAGTCGCGTCCGGCATAGCGCGTCACCCCGCGTCCTTAGGCTTTTCGCATGACAACGCGGGATCTGGAGTCCATCGTCGACGACCTGCTCTCTCTTCCCTTTCCGCCTCCGCCTCCGCGGGACGACGGCTCCGGCGGGCCGGGGCACCACCTGCGCGTGCTGCGAGCCAGCCGGGACTTCTGGGACGACCGCGATGAGGAGATCGTCGAGGCGGCCGAGGAAGAGATCGACGCCGCCCTCCGGGCGCTGGCGACCGCGTTGACGGCACGCTGGGGTGAGCCCGAGACGATCGATCTGGAGCCGTACCTGTGGAGTGAGGATCCGGCTCCAGAACCGATCATCCGGCTGTGCCAGGTCAGCGGTTCGATGCTCGTCTGGCGGCGCCCGGCCGGCCGGTGGCTCGCGCTCACCGTCGGACAGGCCGACCCGGAGTTCCCCATCGAACTGCTGGCGGCGGTCGGCGAGGCGTCGATCTAGCGACTGTCCGAAAGTCCCGCGGTCCACCCCACGAAACCGTGCCGAACGACTCCGCCGCCCGACACGCTTCCGCGAGGACCCGGGAAAAGCCGACAGCCAGACCACCTCCGCTTTGCGACGCTCGCTGCGAACGGGGACTTTGAGATCAGGCCCTAGAAGTCGGCCACCGCCGGGATCACATCGCGGCCGACGACCTCGAGCGGCGCGATCTTCCACACGTCGCTGACGTAGCCGAGAGCCGAGTCGAAGCCCAGCCCGGCGAGCCGGCCGAGAGTGTCGACGATCTCGCCAGTCCTCTCCCCCTTCTCGCCGGGGTCGAACGGGACATAGCAGGTCTTCTCGATCTCGTCGTAGTCGCGACCCTCGGCCTCGCAGTGGGCGCGCAGCACGTCGAGCTTGTGCTCCACCTCCGGGCCGGGGAACAGGTTGCATGCCTGGGCGTACCGGGCGACGAACCGCAGCGTCTTCTTCTCGCCGCCGCCCCCGATCATGATCGGGGGGTGCGGCTTCGACAGCGCCTGCGGCGAGTTGAGCGTGCGCTCCAGCCGATGACGCGTGCCCTCGTACGGCCCGTCGTCCTCACTCCACATCCGCAGGCAGATCCGCAGCGTGTCCTCCAGGTGCTCGAACCGCTCGGCCACCGGCGGGAACGGAAGTCCGAGGCCACGCGCCTCCTCCTCGTTCCAAGCGGCGCCGATCCCCAACTCGGCACGCCCGCCGGACAGCACGTCCAACGTGGTCACGATCTTGGCGAGCAGCCCGGGACTGCGGTACACGGCACCGGTCACGAGGGTGAGAAGCCTCGCCCGCGAGGTGTGCGCCGCGAGAAAGCCCAGCGTGGTGTAGGCCTCGAGCATGTCGTGCTCCGCCGGACCGACGCCGCGGATCTGGAAGACATGATCCATGACCGCGATCCGATCGAACCCGACCGCGTCCGCCGTCCGCGCCACCTCAGCGAGATCGGTGGCAATCCGAGCCGGCCCACCCGGCCAGGTGAAGTCGGGAATCTGAAGTCCGACGCGCATGGCGCAACCTCCTTGATGACCCTTGTCGTGTAATCAGGTAATCATATAACCGGAGGAGAATCCGAATCCGCTACCCCTGGCCGATGACGCTTCACCCCGCCGACGGCGGCGCAGCCGACGTGCCGCTGCGAGGGCGTCGGCCGAGCCCTGCCGCTGGGACGGACGCCCCACCACCAGAAGGCGGAGGTGACGCCAGTGATCATGGACGCTCAGCGAGCGATCGACACCAGGTCCGGCCATGCGTCCGTGATGGTCGTGACGGCGGCCAAGCGGGCACCGGCCGAGGCGGAGACGGGTGCGCCGGTCTCTACGGCCAGGGCCAGCGGTGTGGCGAGCCGGCGCAGGGCCTCGCGCAGCAGCATGGCGGGCCAGACCTCGAACTCGGCATCGGTCCACGGCCCGGCCGCGGCGATGCTGGCGGCGATGGCGTCCGGGTCCAGACGGCCGTGTCCGTGGACGTGATACCAGTAGACGGCGGTGGCGACGGCGAACAGGACGGGTTCGTGGAAGGGCGTGAAGTCGACGATCGCGACGACGTCGTCGCCGTCCATCAGGACATTGTCCGGGCCGATGTCACCGTGCACGAGCTGGGGAGAGAGGCTGCGAATGCTCGGTAGTCGATCTTCAAGCAGGCCGAGCGCGGCCGGGACGGACGAGACACCGGCACCGAACGGAGCCGGCCGTCCGATCAGGCGGGGCAGCGCGTCGCACAGGTACTCCGGCGACACCACCCGGGTCCACACGGTGTCGGTGTCACGCAGCTCGGCCGGGAACCCGATCGGGCCTAGCGCCGCGTGGTAGCGGGCGATGTGCCGCATCGCGGCCAGCGTCTGTCTCCGTGTCGGACGCGGCACGGCCTGCCCGGGAAGGAACTCCTGCACCACGTGCCCCGACCGGCTGACCAGACCTCCGGCCGGGGCCCGTACCGCCTCGGCCTGCCGGATTCCGGCCTGGCGCAGGGTGCGGGCAACCCGCTCGTACAGATCAACGGCGGGCGCCCGGATGGCGGGCTTAACCAGGTAGACGCCCCGCTCGGCCGTGAGCTTCACCACGTCCGGGCGACCGGGTATCGGCGCCGCCTCCACGACCGGCCCGAGGCCGAATTCGTCCGCGACGGACTCGACCATGGACTCCGGATCAGGCACGATCACTGACGATAACCAGGAGCGGACACCGTCGCGAATTAACAAGGCTTATCCGATCGCTGCAAGATCGCTCGCATGGTGAGTCCGGGACCCGCAGGGTTCTCCCTGACCAACACACCCCCACCAGCTCCCCAAGTCATGGGGGGGCTTCACCGGACTCCATCATTTCGAAGATCGATAGGGCCTACTAACTGGGCAGATGCCACAGATCCGGATAGGTCGACACGCTGCCGAGACCCCGCATGAGTTATCCACAGTCATCCGCCGGCCTTCCCCTGGGGAAATCCGGCACTTGACAATGGAAGTGGGCTGGAGCCCCCGTGGCGGGCGGGGACTGTGACGGGCGGGGACCGCGACGGGCGCGAGCCGTAGTGGACACGAGCCGTAGTGGCGCGGACCATGGCGGGCGCGGACCATGGCGGCTGCGGGCCGTGACCGGCGCGGCTGTGACGGGCGGGGACCGGCACGAGCCGTAGCGGGCACGAGCCGTAGCGGGCACGAGCCATGGCGGGCACGAGCCATGGCGGGCACGAGCCATGGCGGGCACGGGCCGTGACCGGCGCGGCTGTGACGGGCGGGGACCGGATCAGGCACGCCAGGCACTCACCGTCCCGTGCCGCGGTCGGTGGTGGCTGGTCAGGCTGGGGTTTCCGTTGGCTCCGCTGATGGCTCGCCGAAGCGGGCGAGGGTCAGGGCGCCGGCCACCGCCAGTGCGAAGCCTGCCGCCGCCAGGCCCACGTACCCGTGTCGGGTTCGGTCGCCCAGCAACAGCACGCCCACGAGGGCGGGTACCAATGTCTCGGCTACCACGACGGTGCCCGTGGTCACGGTCACCGAGCCCCGTTGCAGGGCCGTCGTGAAGAACAGGAACGCCACCAACCCGCCCGCCGCCACGACGTACATCGCCGGGTCTCTCAGCAGGTCCCACGGGGCCAGGCTGCGGACCACGCGGGAGCCGATCGCGACGAAGCCGAAGCCCAGGCCCGCGGCCAGGCCCAGGGCGGCGGAGCGCGCCCGGCCCTGGAGCCGTCCCGCCAGGGCGCCTACGACGCCGACCACCGCTACGCATCCCAACAGCACCAGTTTGAACCGCAGGCTGACCGACGCCGGGTTCTCGTGGCCCGCGGACAGGCCGAGCATGGCCAGGCCGACGCAGACCGCCGCGACGGCCGCCCACTCGCTCCCGCTGAGGCGTACGTGCAGCACGCGGACCGCGACCACCGCGGTCACCGCCAGGTTGGCCGCGACCGCCGCCTGCACGACGAACAGCGGCAGCGAGCGCAACGCCGCCAGCTCGGCCAGGAAGCCCAGGATGTCCAGGCAGGTACCCACCACGAACGGAAGCTGACGGAGCAGGCGGACCAGCAGCCGGGGATCGACGCCGTCGCCGACCGGCGTCGCCCGCGCCGCCACGGCCTGCATCACGCTCGCGACCCCGAAGCACACGGCCGCGGCGACCGCGCCGAACAGGCTCAACACCAACACGCGACCACAATACGGGCCGTCAGGCGGCCTGCCACAGTGAGGCGTACTGGCCGCGGTCGCGCAGCAGCTGGTCGTGCGTGCCGTCCTCGACCACCCGGCCGTGCGCCATCACGACGATCCGGTCGGCGTGCCTGGCCGTCTGCAGCCGGTGCGCGATCAGTACGGTCGTGCGTCCGGCGGCGACGCTGTTCATCGCGCGGGTGACGCGGGCCTCCGTGGCGAGGTCGAGGTTGGCGGTGGCCTCGTCGAGCAGCAGGATCGCCGGGTCGACGAGTTCGGCGCGCGCCAGGCAGATGAGCTGGCGTTGGCCGGCCGACAGGGTGGCGCCGCGCTCGGCGATCTCGTGCTTGTAACCGCCGGGCAGCCGCATGATCAGGTCGTGCGCGCCCACCGCGCGGGCCGCCCGCTCGACCTCGGCGGCGGAGGCGTCCGGCCGGCCGTACGCGATGTTCTCGTGCACGGTGCCGCGGAACAGGAAGGTCTCCTGCGGGACGTACCCCAGCTGCCGCCGGTAGGCGTCCAGGTCGAGGTCGCGCAGGTCGTGTCCGTCGATGACGATCCGGCCCCCCTGCGGATCGTAGAAACGCGCCAGCAGCTTGACCAGGCTCGACTTGCCCGCGCCGGTGGCGCCGACGAGCGCGACCGTCTCCCCCGGCTCGATCGTCAGGTCGACCTCCCGCAGCGCCTCGCCCTCGATGCCCGGGTAGCCGAACCGTACGCCCTCCAGCCGGATCTCCCCGTGGAGCGGACCGGGGTCGACGGGCGAGGCGGCGACCGGGGTCGCGACCGGCTCGGCCATCAGGTCCCGGATGCGGGCCATCGAGACCCGCGCCTGCTGCCAGTCGTCGAAGACCTCCGAGAGCTGCTGGATCGGGGAGAAGAACAGGTTGACGTACAGCACGAACGCGATCAGCTCGCCGGGCGTCAGCGAGTGGCCGCGCACCATGTGGTAGCCGAGGGCCAGCACGACCACCGCCGCGACGTCGGACAGGAAGTCGACGAACGGGAAGTACAGCGAGATGAGGCGCTGCGCGGCGAGGCGGGCGTCGGTGTAACCGCGGGTGATGCGCTTGAACTCCCGCTGCCTGCGGTTCTCCTGGGTGAACGCCTGCGACTCCCGTACGCCCGCCATGCTTTCCTGGAGGCTGGCGTTGACGATCGCGATCCGCTCCCGCGCCTCCCGGTACGGCTCGGCCGACAGCCGGCGGAACGCCACGGTCGCGACGAAGAGCGGGATCAGTACGAGCGCGGTGGCACCGGTCAGCACCGGGCTCATGACGAACATCGCCACGGCCACGCCCATGAACGTGAACAGCGACGCGACCGCGCTGATCAGGCCGTCCTGCAGCAGGGAGGAGAACGCGCTCACGTCGGTGGTCATCCGGGTCATGATGCGCCCGGCCATCTCACGGTCGTAGAAGTCCACGGCCAGCCGCTGCAACTGGGCCCAGACCCGGATCCGCAGCGCGAACATGAGGCGCTCGCCCGTACGCCCGGCCACGAGTGTGACCATGCGTGAGATCGCCAGGTCCACCACGGCCACGCCGAAGAAGATCCCCGCCGCCGTGAACAGCGCCCGGTGCGACCCGGTGAGGACGCCCTGGTCGATGCCGTCGCGGGACAGGTAAGGGCCGGCGACGCCGGCCAGCGCGTCGAGGACCACGAGCAGCAGGCCCAGCCCGAGCGGGGCGCGGTACGGCCGCAGGAACCGCCACAGGGTGAACCGCGGCGCCGGCTCCGACTCGTGCGCGATGTCGACCTCGGGCTTGTCGCGCGAGGGCGGCAGCGTGGAGACGCGCCGGAGCATGTCGTCGTAGGCGAACGCCCCGCTCATGCCCGGCCGGTGATCGTCCCCGGCCTCGGCGGATACGGCCGGGCCCGGCGAGGGCTCCAGGTCGTCGCCCTCGCCCGACAGCAGGCGCCGGTAGAGCGGGCAGCGGCCCATCAGCTCGGCGTGCGTGCCGTCGTCGATCACCCGGCCGGCGTCCAGCACGGCGATCCGGTCGGCGAGGCGCAGCGTGGACCGGCGGTGCGCGACGAGCAGGGTCGTGTGCCGGTGGAGGACGCGCCGCAGCGTCGCGTGGATGCTCTCCTCCACCTTGGCGTCGACCGCGCTCGTGGCGTCGTCGAGCACGAGGATGCGCGGGTCGGACAGGAGAGCGCGGGCCAGGGCGACCCGCTGGCGCTGACCGCCGGACAGCGTCAGGCCGCGCTCGCCGACGACGGTGTCGTAGCCCTCGGGCAGCCGCGTGATGAACTCGTGCGCCTCGGCGGCACGCGCCGCCGCCTCCACCTCCGCGTCGGTGGCGTCGGGCCGCCCGTAGGCGATGTTGTCCCGCAGTGACTCGGAGAACAGGAAGCTCTCCTCGAACACCATGCCGATCTGCGCGCGCAGCGAGGCGAGCGTGACCTCGCGGACGTCGTGGCCGTCGACGCGTACGGTCCCCTCCTGGGGATCGTGGAACCGTGACAGCAGGTGTGCGGCGGTGGACTTGCCCGACCCCGACGCCCCGACCAGCGCGACGACCTCGCCGGGGGCGATGCGCAGGTCGAAGCCGTTCAGGACCGGCTCGGACCGCCAGAAGCCGAACCGTACGTTCTCAAAGGAGATCTCACCGCGCAGCCGGGGCAGCTCGCGCGCTCCGGGCGCGTCGGTCACGGCGGGCGTGGTGTCGAGCAGTTCGAAGATGCGCTCCGCACCGGCGCGCGCCTGCGGAGCCGCGCTGAGCATCCGCGCGATCAGCCGCGCGGGGTTGATCAGCAGGACGAGGTACGAGGCGAACGCCAGGAACGTACCAACGGTGATCTTGTCGTTCAGGGCCAGCCAGCCGCCCAGTGCCAGCACGCCGACCTGGCCGAACGTCGGGATCGACTCCAGCAGCGGCTGGTAGCGCGCCTGCAGGCGGATGGCCCGCATGCTGGAGCCGTACAGGTCGGACGCCGAGTCGGCGAGGCGCTCGAACTCCCGGCCCTCCTGCCCGAACCCCTTGACGACGCGGACGCCGGTGACCGCCTGGTCGACGACCTGCGCGACGTCGCCGGTCCGCTGCTGCATGTCCCAGGTCGCCGGGTAGAGCCGCGTACGCATGCGGTAGGCGCCGACGACGAGGATCGGCAGGATGACCAGGCTGATCAGCGCGAGCAGCGGAGAGAAGGCGAACATCACGCCGATCGAGGCGACCATCAGCACGAGGTTGCTCGTCAGCGTCGGCAGGACCCGCAGCACCGTGAGCACGAGGCTGATGTCGGAGTTGGCACGGGAGACGAGCTGGCCGGTGGCCATCCCGTTGTGCGCCTGGAGGTCGAGCCGCTGCAGCTCGCGGTGGATGGCGCTGCGCAGCCCGTACGAGACCTCGAGCATGATCTTCGAGGAGTGGAACCGGCGGGTGCGGGCGGCCACGAAGCCGACCGTACCGAGACAGAACAGCAGTACCAGCCACGGCGTGAGCGGGGCGCGGGCGGCCAGGATCACGTCGTCGACGACGTGGCGCTCGACCACCGGGACCAGGGTGCTCACGCCCGCCCAGATCAGGCCCGCGACGAACGTACGGACCAGGCTGCCGCGCTGGCGGAGCACGAACGGCAGCATCCGGCGGATCCAGCCGCCCCGTACGTCCGACGCGCCGCCGCGCTCAGGCATCGGCGAGCCGTTCCATCAGGCCTGCGGCCAGGCGGAGCAGCTCGCGTTCGGTCGGCGTGAGCCGCTCGGCCATCGCCGTCGCGAGCCACGCCTCTCTCCTGACGGTGTCCTCGTCGAGCACGGCTGCCCCCTTGTGGGTGATCTCGATCCGCACCTGGCGGCGGTCCTTGTCATCCGGACTCCGGACGATCAGGCCATCGTCTTCGAGGCGGGAGAGCATCCGCGTCAGTGACTGCGGTTGCAGGCGCTCGGCGGCGGCCATCGCGGAGGCGGTCATCGGACCGTTCAGCACCAGCAGGTTGAGCAGGCTGAGCCTGCTGCGGCTCAGGCCATAACTGACACGCTCGGCACGCAACCGGCGACCGAGCTGGCCCATCGCCTGGCGCAGCACGCTCGCCGTCGAACGCGTCTCATCGTCATCCACACACTAAGCAAAGCTTATTATTCTTCGCCTGGCAAATGCTTGCTTGTCCTAAACAGTGGTTAAAAAACCACGCATTGCGTACTGATGGGTATATGGAGGTGGCTTCCGGCCCGGGCGTGGGGGGTTATCCACAGTCGAGCCACTGGCCTTCCGCCGGAGAATCACAGCGCTTGACAATGGAAGTGGGCTGGAGCCCCCGTGGCGGGCGGGGACCGTGGCGGGCGGGGACCGTGACGAGCGGGGACTGAGCGGCGCGGACCATGGCGGACGCAGGCCATGGCGGACCGGGACCACGATGCGAGCCACCGGGTCCCGTCAACGGACGTGTCATCGGTCGCAGACCAGGCGGATTTGGCGTGATCCAGGAGCGCTGACGAGCCGCAATCTATGGACAGGGGCTGAGGTCGTGCTCTCGGCGTTCGGGGTGCCAAGGTTCTCGTTCTCCGGGGCAGGCGCGACGTCGTCTCCACCCCGCCGAGGTGCTCCTCATCCGTAGACGGCCGTCGGTCACCGATGCGCGGGGATGGTTTCGGAGTACGCGCTGGCCCTACACCGCTACGGCGGGGAGGAGCAGGCCGCTGCCCAGATAACGGCAGGCGATCACCCTGGCACCAAGATGGTCCACATCGCCGTACGGCCAACCTGAGCCGGGGTTTTGAGCTTCCAGGCCCGGCTGCCCTGGCGGGACCAGCATGAAGGATTTCGAACGCTGGAGCCGACTGTGACGACCGGGGCCCGAAGCCGGTCTTCCCGTCACCACTGTCGCGGGGGCGCCGTTACGCTGATCAGGTTCCACCAGCAACGACGCCAACGGCACCCGCGGCCGAAGACGACACATTCCCTGTCATATCGAGCAACCCCTGCAGGGTGAGGCTTCGTGAAGGGAAGTCGCGCGTCAGGGAAAGGGCTCGGCCATGGTCACATCGACGACCTATCGCGAGGGCGAATCGGTGGTCGCGTGGCGGACCTCGACACGCAGCACCATGGCGCGTCTTTCCGCCTGCGTCCAAGCCGCCCCCGGCCACGTGATCGACGGCGAGTTCGTCATCGGTTCGACGAGCCGATCGGCTGAGCCTGGCCCGAGAGATGCGTTCCCGCCGTCACGGATGGCGCAGGTGATGCCGGGCAAGAACGCCTCACCGCGTGCCCCACATCATGAGTCTCCTCAGGCGCGGTCGCAAAGGAGGTCCTCGGGCGGCCACGGGGCGTCGGTTGTGACAGTGCCGGCTTCACTCGCGCCGGCCCTTCCCCGTCGACCCGACGTAGGACCGGACATCGTCGATGGCTGGCTTCGCGAGTCCGCGGTCGCCGGAGACATTCGTTCCAACGCGTTGCGTGATCTCGATGCCGTGGTGGAGGCGCTGCGGAACGACCGTGAGAATGTCAGGTCGCTGCGGGCCACGCTCTACGCGATCGACGAGTGGAGGATGACCAAGACCGGACCCAGCGACCGTGACGAGGCGGTCGGCCGGCTGCAGGCCGTCGTCGAAGCCGGGCTCGCCCGTCAGCTGGAGGGGACGGCGCCCCGCGATCCGCACCGATCACGACGTCCGATCCCTCGCTCCGGCCAGGAGGACACGAGCGCGGTCCTGGGCGAGCTGGAAGACAAATACTTCCCGCCCCACCTGCAGCTGGGCGTCCAGCATCGGGCCGACACGACGGTCACCACACATGTCGACGGCAACGCGTACTTCGGCGCGATCGCCGACGTGCTCGACACGTTGCACGGACCGGGCGATCGTCTGTACATCACATCGTGGTACCTCCACCTGGCCACACGGCTGCGCAACGGCCCCGGCGAGCCGAACCTGGGGCAGCGGCTGGTGTCTCTGGCGGCGGCCGGGGTCGACGTACGGGTGATCGTCGCCGTCCCGCGACACTCCCTCGGCCCGTCCGAGAAGCCACTTCTCCAGCGGGATGTCTGGCGGCTGCCGTTCAAGGCCATGATCGGGAAGTTCGCGAAGACGAACCTCACGTCGGTCCAGACTCTGCGCGGTGCCCAGAGCGGTGACCGGCCGGTGCTGGCCGATCGTGTTCTCATCGACTGGGGCGGTGGGTTCGACTCACGACACGAGAAGACCACGATCGCCTACAGCGCGGCCACCGGCACGCTGCACGCGTTCGTCGGAGGGATGGACTACGCGCCGAACCGGTTCACGGACGAAGGACACCAGGGGGCGCCGCGGCACAACTACTGGCATGAGGCGGGCGTGCAACTGCAGAGTGGTGCCGCAGAGGAGGTGCTGAGAAACTTCTGGTCCCGCTGGCACGAGACCGCGACGCTGCCCGCGCGGAATCTCTGGCTCAACCAACAGGAAGAGCCGTTCAATCCCGCCATCGAACCCGAGCCGGCAGAGCCGATACCGGCCTACTCTCCGGCGCCGGCGCATCCTTCCAGCGGATCACACGTCGATGCCGGGGTCCGGATATGGCGTAGCTATCCTCCCCATCGGGTGACGCCTCTGGGCGACTCGCTCCAAATCCCGTGGCACTCTCTACCTGCTGAGGGCGTCGCCGAAGTTCGCACGGGCCTGGTCACCGCGATCGACGCCGCCACAAGGTACATCTACGTCGAGGACCAGACGCTCAACCCGTCTCTCATCGCGACCCCGTACAACCACCACAAGATTCTGTTTCCGGCGATCTTCCGGGCACTCACGCGGGGCGTCAAGGTGCTGTTCGTGTCCCAAGGGTTCCCCGGCCGGGGGGCGAAGTCCTCCGCGGACGCCACTCCCGGCGTTTCCCGGGAGATCAACACTCTCATCCTCCAGAAGCTGACACCGGCGCAGCGACAGAACTTCGCGCTGTTCACCCTGAAGGACACCAAAGTCCATACCAAGGTCGTCCTGATCGATGACGAGTTCGCCTCCATCGGCTCGGCCAACTTCTGGGATCGCTCGATGATCGGCGACGAGACTGAAGTAACGGCGGCGATGGTCCACCCGGGCGGGCCCAACTCACTCGTCGCCGACCTACGCGTGCAGTTGTGGCGTGAGCACCTGCGCATGCCCGAGACCGCGTTCACGGATGCTCGCCTTCGTGATCTCGAGGTGGGCCTTGGCTACTTCCGCGCCTCCTGGGGCGCCGGAGACGCATCCGAGATCCCGGACAGCGCACTGGTGGAAACCGGGAACAGCAGCCTGGCGCCTTGGCTTTCGAGATCAACAACGAGTCCAGCGATTGGCCAACCGGCATCCGGCGGGACGCGATGGGCGCCTCTGACCTCTCTGAATTCCTCGACTTCCCACGCGGCCTCGGACACGAACGGCTCAATGCGGAGCATGCCGGACCGGATCGACCGGCAGCTGACCGCGATGGGGGTGGATTCGCGTGTGCACGCGCTGAGTGAGGACAATCTCATCCGCGTTGTTCAAACGCCCGCCGTGTGGGGCATGCGGATGGCGAGAAGTGGCATCTCGGAGTCTGCCGGCCGGGCCGCCGACGAGCTGGCCGCCACGGTGGAGGAGATCATCGGTGACGGCACGCAGCTGATAGATATCGCCAGCCTCCTGCCGCCGTCGGGGCGTCTCCGTGAAGCGATTTACAACGGCCTCCTGAAGGCGGCCGCCAAGAAAAGCAACGAACGCATTCTCGTACGTCTCCTGTTCGGTTATGTGCCACTCAGGGACACCTTTTCCGAGTTCACCAGGGACCTGAGAGGCTTCCTCAAGCGGGAGAACGTCTCGCTGGACAGGATGACCATCTTGGTCGGGCAGCTGTCCAATGTACTGAGCGGTTTCTGGAATCACGCGAAGATCGTCGCCGCTGACGGCAAGGTGGCCCTGGTCGGTGGGCACAACCTCTGGTCGGACACCTATGGTGGCTACCCACCGGTCCATGACATCTCCATCGAGGTGATCGGCGAGGGCGCCAGGCACGCCCACGACTTCGCGGACTACCTGTGGACGACGGGCGGGGGCAGCCTTAGCGTCCGGCGGATCACGACCGACTATGCGACCCAGACACTTTCTCCTGGGCCGAAGCGTGACACGACCGCCGTCGTGGAACTTCGCGACGATCTGCCCGGCCGCCCGATACCGACCGACAACGCGGATCAATGGCACCGTGGCAGGGCCCTGTCACTCGGCCGGACCGGGATCCTCGGCAATGGCGCCAGCGATGTCGCCAAGGAAATGGTCATCAAGGGCGCCCAGCGCAGCCTGAAGATCAGTCAGCAAGATATCGCCTTCACCGGCTTCACCTCTGAAGAGAACCATGACGTCGTCCGCTGGATCGCCGAGGCCCTGGTGGAGAACCCGGAACTCACGGTCAGCATCGTCGTGTCCTCGGCAAAGGCGGGCGCTGTGAAAGGGGCCTACTCCTGGGGCTTTGGCGCACCCGGCACCTACGCCATGATCAAGCGGTTCATCAAGAAGGTCGCCGATCCTGAAGGCACCGGAGCCAACGACGACATCGTCACCGGCGCACTGCAACGTCTCAAGGTGGCACCGTTCGTCTTCACTAAATTCGATGTGGTGGTCGAGGGTGAATCCGCTTGGCCGGACGCTCCCGAAGAGACCATCAAAAGGCGCTACAAGCCAGGCTCCTGGGTCGAGACAGCCGACAGGTCAGAGCCGGAGCCGGCCAACCACGCCAAGGTTTATATCGCCGACGAAACCGTTTATTATGTTGGATCAGACAATCTTTATCCGCACAACCTCGCGGAGTTCGGGTATCTGGTCGAAGGCGACTCCGTCCGGGACATCATAACCGACTACTGGGATAAACTATGGCTGTACTCTGAACCACATGCCATAGATTTCCTCCGGGACATCATCGAGGACTGGGAAACGGAATCGAGTCTGGGGGTGTTGCAATCACGCTCCGCGGCTCTGGAAAAGGTCGACGACGCGCTCCGCCGCTGGCGAAAGGGCGGGCGTCTCACTCCTCACAGGCTCGAGCTGAACAAACAGCAACTCGCGGACGTCCAGGACAAGATCAAGCAATGGACGGCGGGAAAGGAAAAGACCGCCAGCCGAAGGCTCGCGGTCGTCGACCGTCTTCGCGTGAGCATCCAGCGAGAGCTCGACGCCGTGCTCCGACGAGAAGCGGAACATGTCGAGCGTCCGAACCGCGAACGGCTGACCGCCGCCTCGCTTACGAACGACGGAGCGCCCGGCCGAACGCGCGGACCGCGCCTGCGCAACGAACCGGACACCTCTCCACAGCCCCCTGTTCTGCCACAGCCGCCGGTTGTGACAACGCCGCCTTCGGGGGACAGCGCCTGGAAACAGGAGGAGCCCTGGCCGGCCGTACGGCACGAGCACACCTGGATCGGCCCAGCCTCCGACCAGCCCGTCCGCTCCGCATTCGACGTCCGGCGGATCGAGAACGGCAATGAACGAATCACCGAACTCACCGTCGCCATCACCCTGCAACCGCGCCCTGGTATCACCAAAGAACAGATCACCGACACCTGGCAACGACTGACCATCGGAACCGAAAAGCTCTTCAACACACCGCAACACCGTTTCGAAAGCGGCGATCTATCCGGTGACCTGCTTCGCGTCAACGTCGTTCCGGCCAGCCCCGCACGGCCCGCACACATGACCGTGACGCTGACCCCATACGCACCCGGCCAGACCATGACCCACCACACCTGGATGGCCGGCCGACCACCCGCCCTCTACGCCCACGAGATAGCCCACCAACTCGGACAAGGACTCCCCCCAACGCGCCTCCTGGCGCTCCTGGCCACCCTCATCGGCCCCCCTCAGGAATTGACCGGACGCGTCGGCGTATGGGGCGACACAAACGCTCCCACCGAGCACGACACCGGTCGGCTCGGCTCAGCGGCCCCGACTCCAGGCCGGATGCGCTCTGGTGTGCCGTCGGGCCATCGCTCGGGCCAGTACGCCGGTGACTCCCCTGCGGTCGGCGAGCCCATGTCCGGGTCCATGACCGATGCTCTCGCAGCGGCCGACTGGCAGGAGAGCAACCACAGCCTGCCGCCGCACCCGAGCGATGAGAATGCCGTGAAGGCGTGCGTGTCGGTCGCCGTTCTCGATACGAGTGCGGGAGCGGGCTGGTGACAGAACAGGTCGTCCCGGCCACCACCAGGCTGAAAGAGGTGGCGTAGGCCTTCCTCGTCCGCCGGCGACCTGGACGCGGACGGCCTGCGCTCCTACCACCAGACCCTGCACCGCCTGGACCACCGGCCGCCGCCGGATCGCGGTCGACCTGAGGATGCGTGGGCCGAGCAGGCTGCACCATCAGTCGACAATCCGTCAAGAGCACCGCTCTCGAAAAAGGCCACCGCTCCGGAAACCAAAAACGGACCGGTCACCGTGGCACGGTGACCGGTCCGTGGGTTACGGACGGCTAGGGGCGGGCCCACCACACGGCCGTGTCAGGGGGTAGCTCACCGCCATCGACCTGCGCGCTCGCCAAAAGGACCGTTCCATCGACATCGAGCCGTACGGGGGCGGTGCCGAGGTTGATCGCGCACACGAAGCCCGGGTCGCGTTCGAAGAGCAGGACGTCCTCTGGCGCGTCGAGCCAGCGCAGTTCCCCGTCGCCGAGGGCCGGGTGTTCCTTGCGTACCCGCAGCGCGTCGCGGTACAGCCACAGCATCGACGCCCGATCGCCGGACTGGGCCGTCACCGTGAGCCCGCGCCACGACGGCGGGACCGGCAGCCAGGTCTCCTCCGTCGTCGGCGGGCCGAAGCCGAACGGCGGCTCGGTGTAGGCCCACGGGATCGGCACCCGGCAGCCCTCCCGGCCGAGGCCGTTGCCCCACTGCGGGTCGAGGAGGTACTCCTGCGGCAGGTCGGTGACCTCGGGCAGGCCGAGCTCCTCGCCCTGGTAGACGTAGGTCGAGCCCGGCAGCGCGAGCGTGAGCAGGGCCGCCGCACGCGCCCGGCGTACGCCCAGCTCTCCGCCGCCGTACCGCGTGACGTGCCGCTGGACGTCGTGGTTGGACAGCACCCAGGTCGTCGGCGCGCCGACCAGGCCGGTCGCGGCGAGCGAGTCGTCGATCACCTGCCGCAGGCCCGGGGCGGACCAGCCGGCCTGCAGGTAGTGGAAGTTGAACGCCTGGTGCAGCTCGTCGGGGCGTACGTAGTGGGAGAGCCGCTCGGCGTTCGGCGCCCACGCCTCGGCGACCGCGATGCCCCCGTAGGAGTCGAGCAGGCGCCGCCAGGACCGGTGGATCTCGTGCACGCCGTCCTGGTCGAAGTAGGGCAACTCGGCGTGGCCGAGCATCTGGATCTGACCGGTGTGCCCGGCGTCCGGCAGGCCTGGGGCCTTGACCATGCCGTGCGCGACGTCGACGCGGAAGCCGTCCACGCCCCGGTCGAGCCAGAACCGCATGATGTCCTCGAACTCCGCGTGGACCTCGGGGTGCTCCCAGTTCAGGTCGGGCTGCTCGGGGGCGAACAGGTGGAGGTACCAGTCGCCGTCCGGCAGGCGGGTCCACGCGGGGCCGCCGAAGATGGACTCCCAGTCGTTGGGCGGGAGGTCGCCGCGGCCGGGCCGGAAGATGTACCGGTCGCGGTCGGGCGAGCCCGGTCCGGCGTCGACCGCCTTCTCGAACCAGGGATGGGCGGCGGACGTGTGGTTGGGCACGATGTCGACGATGACCTTCAGCCCGTACCGGTGTGCCTCGTCGATCAGGGCCTCGGCGTCGCCGAGGGTGCCGAACTCCGGGTCGACCGCGCGGTAGTCGGCCACGTCGTAGCCGCCGTCCGCCATCGGTGAGCGGTAGAACGGGGTGAGCCACAGCGCGTCCACGCCGAGCCAGGACAGATAGCGCAGCCGACTGCGGGCACCGAGCAGATCGCCCACACCGTCGCCGTCGCCGTCGGCGAAGCTGCGCAGGTAGACCTGGTAGATGACCGCGTCCCGCCACCATCGCGCGTCGCGATGGGCGGATTCGGCCGGGTCGGCCAACTGTTGAGTCAAGACCACTCCTTCACCGCGCATTCCGCAACTCCTCCGCAAGGACGACCAGCGTGCGTGACCCCCCGAGCATCATTCGGGTTGCGCAGAATGTAACAGCGGTGAAGCCTGATTGAAATACTTGCGGAAAACTTGTGAAATGCGCTACTCCGCGTCGGCCGCGACCGGGCCGGTCGAACGGCGGACCACGAGCTCGGGGCGGAAGACGAGCTCGGTGTGGGGCGACCCGACGCCCTGGATCTCGTCGAGCAGGCTGCGGACGGCCACCAGCGCCATCTCCCGCACCGGCTGGCGGACGGTGGTCAGTGGCGGGTCGATGTAGCCCATCAGCGGCGAGTCGTCGAAGCCCACGACGGAGACGTCCTCGGGCACCCGCAGGCCCTGCTGGCGCACGGCGCGGATCGCGCCGATCGCCATCATGTCGCTGGCACAGCAGATCGCCGTGCACTGGCCGTCGAGCAGCTGGCGGGCCGCGGCCTCGCCGCCCTCGATCGTGAAGATCGTGTTGGCGATCCAGCGGTCCACGTCGGTGACGCCGAGCCGGTCGGCCATCCCCTTGCGGTAGCCCTCCGTCTTGCGGATCACCGGGACGAACCGCTCCTGGCCGACCGCGAGCCCGATCCGCCGATGCCCCAGCTGCACCAGGTGCTCGACGGCGAGCTCCATCGAGCCGGACTCGTCGCTGGAGACGAAGGTCGCGTCGACCTCGGCGGTGTACCCGTTGATCAGCACGATCGGCAGGCCGCGGTCGGTGAGCCGCTTGTAGCGGCCGTGGTCGGCCTGGGAGTCGCCGTGCAGGCCGGAGACGAAGATGATGCCCGAGACCCCGCGCTCCAGCAGCAGGTCGGTGTAGTCGTCCTCGTTGATGCCGCCGGGCGCCAGCGCGCACAGCACCGCCGTGTAGCCGTGCACCGCCAGGGTGTTCTCGATCACCTCGGCGAAGGCCGGGAAGATCGGGTTGGACAGGTCGGCGACGATGAGGCCGATCAGCCCGGCGCGCGGCTGCCGCAGCCGGGCCGGGCGCTCGTAGCCGAAGGAGTCGAGCGCGTCGATGACCGCCTGCCGGGTCGCGGGCGCGACTCCCGGCTTGCCGTTGAGGACCCGGCTGACCGTGGCCTCGCTCACTCCGGCTCGAACGGCGATGTCCGCCAGGCGCGTGCTCACACGCCCGAATCTACCGCCGAACGGCGGCTCAGGACGGCAGACCGTTGCGGTAAGGCCGGCGAACCCTCCCAGGCTTCTTGCGCAAGTTTTCTGAAACCTTGATGACCATCCCCGGCGGAGTTACCGTTCTCGTCACACCGCCGGAACAGCGGCCCGGGGGACCCCGCCATCCCAGGAGGCCCGCATGTTCGGACGCCTGTTGCCCGCGCTGGCCGTCGCGCTGACGGCCGTGGCCGTGCCGGCCCCTCCGGACGACACCCGCCGTCGCGTCACCGCCCGGCGACAAGGACGTCATCGCCAACCTCTTCGAGTGGAACTGGCCCTCCGTCGCCGACGAGTGCACCGGCGTGCTCGGCCCGCAGGGGTACGGCGCGGTGCAGGTCGCGCCGCCCGAGGACTCCCTGAGCCGCGACGGCCACCCCTGGTGGGAGGTCTACCAGCCCGGTGACTACGACGTGAACAGCCGGATGGGCACCCGGCAGCAGTTCACCTCGATGGTCCAGGCCTGCCACGCCGCGGGCGTGAAGGTCTACGCCGACGCCGTCATCAACCACATGACCGACCGCGTTCGCGACACGATCGCCGGCTGCCTGAACGACCTGCTGAGCATCTGCGTGGACGGCTTCCGCGTCGACGCCGCCAAGCACATCGGCTCACCCGACCTGAAGGCGATCGAGACCAGGCTCACCAGGTCCGCCTACATCTACCAGGAGGTCATGCCGGGCGGTTCCGGCGACCTGGCGCCCGGCGCCTTCGAGGGCTCCGGCGACCTGCTGGAGTTCGGGTACGGCCAGAAGCTGAAGGAGCAGTTCAACGGCGGCATCGCCAACCTGAAGAGCTTCGGGGGGTCGTGGGGCTTCGAGCCGGGCGACAAGGCCGTGGTGTTCGTGGCCGACCACGACACCGAGCGGAACGGCAGCACGCTGTCCTACAAGGACGGCGCGAAGTACCGGCTCGCCACGATCTTCTCGCTGGCGTGGGGATACGGCACGCCGCAGGTCTACTCCGGGTTCGACTTCAACGGGACCGACGACTCACCGCCGGCCGACTCCAGCGGCCACGTGAGCGCCACGAGCTGCTCCTCGGGCTGGCAGGGCTGCCTCGACCGTACGCTCGGCGGCATGGTCGGCTGGCACAACGCGGTCAGGGGCACCTCGGTCGCGAACTGGTGGTCCGACGGCTCGAACCAGATCGCCTTCGGCCGCGGCGCGAAGGGCTACGTGGCCATCGACAACTCCGGCTCGCCCCTGAGCCGCACCTTCGCCACCGGCCTGCCCGCGGGGACGTACTGCGACGTCGTCGGCGGCGGCGTCTCCGGGGGGACGTGCACCGGCACGGCGGTCACCGTCGACGGCTCCGGCAACGCCGCCTTCGAGGTCGCCCCGGGATCGGCGGTCGCGATCGACGTGGCCGCGACCGGCCAGGGCGGCGGCACCGGCAGCGTCCGTGTGACGTTCAACGAGACCGCGACGACCGCCTGGGGACAGAACGTCTTCGTCGTCGGCTCGATCCCCGCGCTCGGAGACTGGGCGCCCGCGGACGCCGTCGCCCTCTCCTCGGCGGCCTACCCGGTCTGGTCGGCCGCGGTGGCGCTGCCGACCGCCACGAGCTTCCAGTACAAGTACGTCAAGAAGAACACCGACGGCTCGGTGACCTGGGAGTCCGACCCGAACCGCGCCTACACGACGGGCGCCGGCGGCACCGCCGCCGTCAACGACACCTGGCGGTAGGGCGTCAGCAGTTCCAGTCGACCGAGGCGCTCGCGCCGCTGGAGAAGTAGACCGAGCCGCTGTGGTGGCCCCAGCACCAGCCGCCGTCGCGGGTCGCCGTGACGCCGGCGGACTCTCCGGCGTTCAGGTAGCCGCCACCGCCCGCGTTGAGGCCGTCGCTCGTGCCGGTGACGCTCCAGTTCACCGGGCCGCCCGACGCGGTGACCGTGACCGTGCAGCTGTGGCCGCCGTTCATGGAGCATCCGGAGACCACCAGGGTGCCCGCGGCGGGAGGCGGCGGCGGGTCCTGCGCCGGGGGCGACGAGACCGGGTCCGGTGTGGTCCCCGGCCTGCGGTGCTTGGGCGTCGGCGTGGGCGTGGGCGTGCCGCTGGAGTCGGACGGTGTCGGGCTCGGTGAGGTGGAGCCCCGGCCGGACAGCGGAACGCTGGAGTCGGAGGCGGACGGGGCGCCGGACAGCAGGTCGCCGGTGCGGGACGGTATGGCCTGGTCGTTGCCGGCGTTCTGGCTGCCCGAGTCGGACAGCGCGTAGAAGGTGCCGCCGGCCATCGCGGTGGCGAACGCGACCCCGGCCGGGCCGGGCCACAGGCGCGAGCCGGTCCGCGGCCGTTCCCGCGAGGCCC
>NZ_JBHLZP010000098.1:0-20808 GCF_042429965.1 Actinoallomurus acaciae | reverse complement strand
CGCGGTGCCATGCGCTTCTCGGCGACGGTGCCGCCGCGCGGTCGCCGGCGACGGAGGAGGTGGAGCTGGCCCGGCGCTGGGGGAGCCCGCGCGCGCTCAGCACCGCCCTCGCCGCCTTCGGCGCGGTCACGGCGGATCCGGAGGCGGCGTTCGAAGCCGTCACGGTCCTCGACGGGGTCGACGCGGAGCTCCATCGCGCGGTGGCGCTGGTGGACCTGGGCGCGGTCGAGCTTGAGACGGGTGCCGCCGATCGGGCCCGCGACCACCTCCAGGACGGGTTCGCCCTGGCCCGGATGGTGGGGGCCCGGCCGGTCTGGCTCCGGGCGGCCCGATACATCAAGCGTGCCGGAGACCGGCCGGACCTGGGCCGGATCGGCGGTGTGACCGCGCTCACGGCGCAGGAGCGCGCCGCCGCGGAACGGGCTGCCGCAGGTGCCACCAACCGTCAGATCGCCGACGATATGGTGCTCACACAGCGCACCGTCGAGCAGTACCTGACGAGCGTCTACCGCAAGCTCGGCATCACCGGGCGACCCCAACTGGCCGCGGCCCTGTCCTGCTGATCCGCCACGGTCGGTCATGTCGGTTTTTCTTCCAGGAGTTCGCATGATGCATGTCGTCGTCCCGCAAGCCCTCATCGACCGCGGGAGCCCGGTGCGGCTCATCGTCAGCGGTGGCGGGAGCGGCGGCCACACGTTTCCGGCCGTCACCGTGATCCGGGCCGCCCGCGTGGCGCTGGGCGGATACGGCCTGGCCCTGGACCCGTACTGGGTGGGCAGCGAGGGCGGCATCGAGAAGGGGATCGCGGAGGCGGAGAACGTGCCGTTCACCGCGATCCCGACCGGGAAGCTGCGGCGCGCGCGCAACCCGCTGGCGATGCTGACGGCGGCCAACCTCCGGGACGCGGGCAAGGTGCCGGCCGGTGTCACCGAGGCGGTCAGCGTGGTCCGCAACCTCCGGCCCGACGCCGTGCTGTGCACGGGCGGTTACGTGTCGGTGCCCGTCGGGCTGGCCGCCCGGTTCTGCCACCGCCCGTTGCTCGTCCACGAGCAGACGGTCCGCGTGGGACTGGCCAACCGGATCACCATGCGGGGTGCGACGCGCATCGCACTCAGCGCGGATCCGTCGATGGAGCTGCTGCCGGAACGCATGCGGGCGCGCGCGGTGGTGACCGGCAACCCGCTGCGCCCCGGCCTGGCCGACGGCGACGCGGCCGAGGCGCCCAAGCGGCTCGGCTGGACGGGCTGGACGCCGTCGCTGCCGACGGTCTACGTCACGGGCGGCTCACTGGGCTCCCGGCAGGTCAACGAGCTGGTCGCCGCGATCCTGCCCGACCTGCTGCGCCACGCCAACGTCTTCCACCAGGCGGGCAGCCAGCTCGTCGACGCCGCGTCCGAGGTGGCCGAGCGGCTGCCCGCCGACGTGCGCCCCCGGTACGTGGTGCGCGACTTCGTCGGCGACGAGCTCGCCGACCTGCTCGCCTTCGCCGACGTGGTCGTCTCGCGGAGCGGCGGCGGCACGGTCAGCGAGCTCACCGCGATCGGGAAGCCGTCGGTGCTCATCCCGCTGATCCCGACCGGCGGGAACGAACAGGTCCGCAACGCCGAGCACCTCGCCGGGAACGGCGCCGCACGGGTGCTGATCGGTGAGGACGCGACGCCGGCCCGGCTGGCGGAGGAGCTCACCGGGCTCCTCGGCGACCGGGCACGCCTCGCCGACATGGCGGCCAGGGCGCGGAGCATGGGACGGCCCGACGCGGCGGCCGCCCTGACCAGCGAGGTCCTCGCCCTGTGCGCCACCGCCACGTCCTGAATCCGGCCGCGGCGGCGGTGGCGCGTCAGGATTCGTAGATCCGGGGAAGCGCCGCCGGGATCCGGGCGAGGATCTCGGCGGGCAGCATGCCGAGCTGCCCGGCCAGCTCGGCCAGGGTGAGCTCGCCCTCGTCGCCGGGGCCGAACAGTACGACCTCCTCGCCGGGGCTGGGCAGGTCCTGCCCGACGTCCAGCACGGTCTGCTCCATGCCGACCACTCCGGCGATGCGGTGGCGGCGGCCGGCGACGAGCAGCTCGACCCCGGCCGTGCCCGCCGCCCGCGGCAGCCCGTCGGCGTACCCGACCGGCACGACCACGATCGTGCTGTCGGACGGGACCCGGTAGGTCAGCCCGTACATCACTCCGGTGCCGGCCGGGATGCGCTTGGCGACCGCGACGGTCGAGCGCAGGCTCATCGCCGGGCGCAGCCCGAAGTCCCCGCCGGTCTCGAGCGGGCTCAGCCCGTACAGCGCCAGCCCGGCGCGGACCAGGTCGTAGTGGCTCTCGGGGGCGGTGAGCAGCGCCGCGGAGCTCGCGAGGTGCCGCAGCTCCGGCTCCACGCCGGACGCCGCGGCGTACCGTACGGCGTCGTCGAACGCACTGATCTGCGCGGCGATGGACGGGTCGCCCGGAACGTCGGCGCGGGCGAAGTGCGAGAACACCCCGGTCACCGTGACATGCCCGGCCGCCTGCGCCCGCCGTGCCGCCTCCACCAGCTGCGGCCAGTCGTCACGGGTGGCCCCGCCGCGCGACAGACCGGTGTCGACCTCGAGGTGGACCCGGACGGGACGGCCGTTCCGCTCGGCGGCCTCGGCCATGAGCGCGAGCCGCCACGGTGCCTCGACGCCGAGTTCGACGTCGGCCAGGACGGCGGCGTCGTAGTCGGCCTGGCGCCACGGCAGCCAGGCCAGGATCGGCGCGTCGACGCCCGCCTGGCGCAGTGTCAGCGCGTCCTCGACCTGCGCCATGCCGAGCCGGCTCGCGCCGCCGTCGAGCGCCGCGCGGGCGGCGGGGACGAGTCCGTGGCCGTAGGCGTTCGACTTCACCACCGCCATCACCGGCGTGCCGGCGGCGGCGGAGACCAGCACGGAGGTGTTCGCGGAGATCGCGGCCAGGTCGATGCGCGCGTGCGTGCCGTGGGCGACGTCCGTCGGCTCCGTACGCCCGATGATCGAGTGCATGCGGCCAGAGTGGGGCCGCTGCGACGCTGTTCAGTCCATCAGCGGAAATCACTCGGTGCAAAAACGCGGATTGCCCGGTTGACTTCGCCGAAATGCCCGGTATCCCCGGGGTGTGCTCCCGCCCTAGCGTCACGCAGAACCGATGCGCCATAGAGAACCGGTGGGGAGCTTGACGGAGATCACGCTGATGTCGGACGAGCGTGTGGCCGGTATCCCGGTCGCCGAGATCGGCGAACCGTTCGTCGATCTGAGACGACATCCCGAGCTCGTGCTCGACGACCGGCTCGCCGATCCGCTCGGCGCGTACGCCCATGTGCGGGCCGGTGTGGCGACGCGACTGCTGGAGGCGCAGAGCATGCTGCGCGACGGCGTACGGCTGCGTGTCGTCGAGGCGTACCGCCCGCCCGAGCTCCAGCGCCGGTACTTCGACGAGTACGCGTCGGAGCTGGCCGTCCTGCATCCGGAGTGGCCCTCGTCGCGAGTGCACGAGCAGGCCAGCCGGTTCGTCGCACCGCCGGAGGTCGCGCCGCACGTGGCCGGTGCCGCGGTGGACGTCACGCTGTGCGACGCCGACGGTACCGAGCTGCCCATGGGCACCGAGGTGAACGCCAACCCGGAAGAGAGCGACGGCGAGTGCTACACCGCCGCGCCCGGAATCTCCGCCGGGGCGCGGCGCAACCGGGAGCTGCTGAGCACGGTGCTCAGCGCCGCCGGAATGGTGAACTATCCCACCGAGTGGTGGCACTGGTCCTATGGTGACCGTTACTGGGCGATGCGCACGAACAGCCCGGCCGCGCTGTACCGGCAGCACGACGTGAATGTCCTCCCGAAGGAAGGCGATGATGTCTGACGACCGGATCACCGTCGGCGTGGTGTTCGGCGGTCCGTCCGCGGAGCACGAGGTGTCCGGCGCGTCGGCGCTGGCCGTCGTACGCGGTCTGCGCCCGGACCGGTACCGCCTGGTCGTCATTGGCGTGACCAGGGACGGGCGCTGGACGCTGGTCCCGTCCGAGACGGTCGAGGAGGTCGCGGCCCGCAAGTCCGCCGGGCCGGCGATCCAGGACCGGCTGACCGCCGAAGGCGCCGAGGTCGAGCTCAGGCGCGGCGGCCGCCTGGTCGCATCGGACGCGCCCGACGTCGTCCTCGAACGGCTCGACGTCGCCTTCCCCGTCATCCACGGGCCGTACGGCGAGGACGGAGTGATCCAGGGGTACCTGGAGACCCTCGACCTGCCGTACGCCGGGTGCGGCGTGCTCGCCTCCTCGGTCGCCATGGACAAGGTGGCGATGAGACGCGCCTTCGCCGCCGAGGGGCTCCCGTTCGTCCCCGGCGTCTGGTTCACCGACAAGCAGTGGCACGCGAGCGACGAGCCGCTGACGCTCGCCGGCGACTTCGGCTGGCCACGGTTCGTCAAGCCGGCCAACATGGGCTCCTCCATCGGGATCTCGCGGGTCACCGGCCCGGACGAGCTGGTGAGCGCCGTCGAGGAGGCGTTCCGGTACGACGACGTCGTCCTGGTCGAGGAGGGCGTCACCGCACGCGAACTGCTGTGCGGCGTGCTCGGGGACCTGGACGAGCCCGAGGTCTCGGTGCCGTCCGAGGCGAAGATCATCGGCGGCTTCTCGGACTACGCGCAGAAGTACCTCAGCATGGCCGACTCGGTGACGTCACCCGCCGAACTGCCGCCCGACGTCACGGAGGAGGTGCGCGAGCTGTCCGCTCGGGCGTTCCGCGCCATCGGCGCCAACGGGCTGGCCCGCGTCGACTTCCTGTACGACGAGGCGGCCCGGAGACTCTACGTGGGGGAGATCAACACCATGCCCGGGTTCACCTCGCGCTCGGTGTACGCGCGGGGCTTCGCCGAGAGCGGGGTTCCGTACGAGGAGATCCTCACCCGGCTCATCGACCTGGCCTTCGCCCGGCACGCGCGCAAGCACCGGAAGACCGTCGAGGCGGGACAGTGATCACACTCACCCTGGAAGAGATCGCGCGGGCCGTCGGCGGCACCGTGCACGGAACCTCCGGCCCCGTCACGGTCACCGGACCGGTCGTCATCGACTCCCGTGAGGTGAGCGAGGGCGCGCTGTTCGCCGCCATCGTGGGAGCGCGCAGCGACGGACACGACTTCGCCGAGCAGGTCTACGCCGCGGGCGCGAGCGCGGTGCTCGGGTCCCGGCCCGTCGACGGGCCCTGCGTGGTCGTCGACGACGTGGTCGACGCGCTGACCGAGCTGGCCGTGTTCGTACGGGACCGGCTGAACCCCGTCGTGGTCGGCCTCACCGGATCGGTCGGCAAGACCACGACCAAGGACCTGCTCGCCCAGATCCTGGAGCGGAACGGGCCGACCGTGGCCACCGACCGCTCGTACAACAACGAGATCGGGCTGCCGCTGACCATCCTGCGAGCCGACCGGCGGACCCGTTACCTCGTCCTGGAGATGGGTGCCGGAAAGCCGGGCGACATCACCCACCTCATGCGGGTGGCGCGGCCGCAGCTCGGCCTGGTGCTCAACGTCGGCCCGGCGCACATCATGACGCTCGGCGGGGTGGAGGGCGTCGCGAAGGCAAAGGCCGAGCTGGTGCGGGCCCTGCCACCGGCGGTGAAGGGCGGCTTCGCCGTGCTCAACGCCGACGACGAACGCGTCGTCGCGATGGCGCGCGAGACCCTCGCGCAGGTGATGTTCTACGGCACCGGCCAGGGCACGACGGTACGGGCGGAGGACGTGGCGGTACGGGCGGAGGACGTGACGGTCGACTCCGCGGGCCACGCGTCGTTCACCCTGCTGACCCCCTCCGGGAAGGCCCCCGTACGGCTGAGCCTGCCCGGCGAGCATCTGGTCGCCAACGCGCTGGCCGCCGCGGCCGTCGCCGGTGTCATCGGCGTCGCGATCGACCGGATCGCCGAGGCCCTCGGCTCGGCCGTCCGGCGCTCGCCGAACCGCTTCCAGGTGACCGACCGGCCCGACGGCGTCACGATCATCGACGACGCCTACAACGCCAACCCGGTCTCCATGCGGGCCGCGCTCCGCACCGCGGCCACGATGGCCGCCGGCCGCCGCAGGATCACCGTCTTCGGCGAGATGACCGGCCAGGCCGAGGAGACGGCGTACCACCACTCCACCCTCGGCAAGCTGGTCGGCGAGCTGGGCGTCGAGATCCTCGTCGTCGTGGGAACCGGCGAGGGCCCCGAGACCCTGGCCGAGGCCGCGCGCGGCGCCGGCGTGTCCGTGCACGCCGTCCCGGACCGGAACGCGGCGACCGACCTGGTCCGAGAGCTGCTACAGCCGACGGACGTCGTGCTGGTCAAGGCGTCGAGCGAGGCGGGCCTGTCGGCCGTGGCGACCGCCCTGCGCGACCCGGAGAAGTGACGATACGGCCCTTACCGGTCCATCAGCTGCCGCTGCCGTACGCCGAACGCCTGCTCGCCGCCGTCAGGGGCCCTGCTGATCCACGGCAGTCCGGTGGCCGTCGCCGTACGGGCCGATCGACCGGCGGGCGACGAGTGCGGCGTTGATGCGGGGGAGGTCCGCCGCGCGGGCCGGGGACAGGCCGATGAGCTGGGCGATGCGGCGGATGCGGTAGTCCACCGTGTTGGGGTGGACGTGCAGCGCGGTGGCGGTACGCCGCCGGTCGAGGTTCTGCCGGAGATAGGTCTCCAGCGTCTGGAGAAGCTCCGGCTTGGGCTCCAGCGGCCGCAGGAGGCAGGCGAGGGCGGTCAGCGCCTCGCCGGGCCGGCTGAGCTGGTAGTCGAGCAGCACGTCGGCGAGCCGGTACAGGCCGGGCGCCCGGCCCGTCCGCGCGACCAGTTCGACGATCTCGCTGTTCTGCGCGACCGCGGCCGGCACACCCGCCGGATCGACCACGGACGCCGCGGCGGTGACGGGTACGTCGGCCGTCCGCGCGGCACGGGCGACCAGCGCGCACAGGTCGTCCCACTCCGGCGGGGCGCCGACGGGCAGCAGGGCGGTGCCCCCCGAGCCGTCCAGCGCGGTCAGGGCCGGTTCGCCGGCGAAGCGGTCGAACGTCGACTGCACCCGGCGGATCTTCCGCCGGGCGGCGACCCGGGTGCGCGGCCCCGGGCGGCTCTCGTCCGGATGCCGGTCCAGCGCGAGCGTCATCACCACGTAGAGCGGCGAGGGCCGCGACCCGGCCGGATATGAGGGCGGCGGGTCGCCCGCGAGCAGAGCCGCCATCAGCGAATGCCGGTCGCGATGCTGCTGGACGTCCAGCACCTGGCGAGTTTCCAGATATGCCGCGGTGACCTCGGACACGAGCCGCCGCTGGAAAGCCAGCAAATGCGACAGCGTCTCCTGCAGATCGGCCAGATCGGTCGGTTCCGCCCCGGCCGAAATCTCATTCCAGCCCATTTCCGCACCGAGAAGGTAGGCACTGAGGATGGCGTCCAGTGGCACCCCCTCCTCGGCCCGCTGCGCCGCCGAATCGCGCTGCACGGCGAACCGATGGTCGTCGGCCCCGGCACGGCGCTCGATGACATCGGCGAACAGCCGAAGATTGTGCTGGACGATGTCCGCGATATCGCCGGTGACCTCCTCGGAGGGCAGTTCGGCGTACACGGGAAGCTCGGTGCGGAGCCGGTCGACCACCCGCCGTGTCAGTGACGGAACACGGGCCCGCAGGTAGCCGGCGACGGGCCGTCCCGCGATGCGCAGCGGCGCGATTCCCTCGTTGTGATCCGTCACAAAAGCTCCCGCGGAAGTCTGCCTTACTCACCAGTTAAAGGATCCGTTGTGAGTCTGCATGATGAGCGCAAAGCATTCCACGACAGCCGGGAGCCGCCATGTCCTCGCCCTCCGCCCACGGCGTTCGTCGCATTCTCACCGGCGCTGCCGTCGCGGCGGCGTTGACCATTGCCGTCGCCCCGTCCCCAGCATCGGCGGCCACGCAGAAGTACGTCGCGCTGGGTGATTCGATGGCCTCGGGACCGCTCATTCCCAACATCACGGGAAATGTGGGCTGCGGGCGTTCCACGCACAACTACGCGCACGAACTGGCGGCACGGCTGGGCGCCGAACTGCACGACGTGACCTGCAGCGGGGCCGAGACGAAGCACATGACCGAGTCTCAGCCGCTCAGCGTGGCCGGCGTGTCCACCGGCACCGCGCCGCCGCAGTTCGACGCGTTGAACGCGGACACCACCCTGGTGACCCTGACGATCGGCGGCAACGACGCCGGGCTCGTCGGCATCGCCGAGGACTGCGTCAACCTCGACCCGACCGCGACCCCCTGCAAGGACCGGTACACCGCGGGCGGCGTGGACCAGGTCGCCCAGCGCGTCGACGCGGCCGGTCCACGGATCGCCGCCGTCCTGGACGGCATCCATCAGCGGTCCCCGAAGGCGCGCGTGGTGGTGACCGGCTACGGCCTGTACGTCAAGCCGGGCGGCTGCTGGCCGATCCAGCCCGTGCTGCCGGTGGACGCCGACTACCTGCAGGGCAACGTGCACCGGCTGAACGGCGTCATCGAGGCGCAGGCCGAGGCGCATGACGCCGAGTACGTCGACGTGGAGACCCCGAGCGTCGGCCACGACGCCTGCCAGTCGCCCACGGTGAGGTGGGTGGAGGGGTATGTGCCGCTCAACCCGGCCGCCCCGCTGCACCCGAACCAGCGAGGCGAGGCGAACTACGCCCGGATCATCGCCGACCACCTCGGCTGACCGGCCGTCGGCGCACGGATGCGCGGTCGGGCTCGCTTGATACTCTTCGGGCGAGCCCGACCGTGCTCTCGGACGAGGGGTGCCGTACCCGACCAGCGACAAGACGGCACTGGTGGAGGCCCCTCATGTCCTGGCTCGTGCTCGTGCTGTCCGGTGTCCTGGAGTCGGTGTGGGCCACGGCCCTGGACCGCTCGCAGGGCCTCACGAGACCGGTGCCCGTCGTCGTCTTCGCCGCGGCGCTCGTGGCGAGCATGGCCGGCCTGGCGTACGCGATGCGCGCACTGCCGATCGGCACGTCGTACGCGGTGTGGGTGGGCATCGGCGCCGTGCTCACGGTGGCCTACGGAATGCTCACGGGCGCCGAACCCGTCTCGGTGCTGAGGCTTCTCTTCCTCGCCGGCATCGTCGGCTGCGTCGTCGGCCTGAGGATCACGAGCTGATTCATCCAACAGGCGCAGATACATGGATCCGTTAGCCTGACGTAATGGATCAAGGTCGGAGATCTCGCCCCCGCTCACCCGCGATCTGAGGAGGCGTCGTGGACAGGCGTGGGAAACAAGGCGTCGTCGGTGGGGTACTCCTTCTCGGCGGTTTGATCACGTTCATGGTGGGCTACTCCAAGGTCTCCGGCGCCGAGGCGACCTGCCACGGTCACACCATGGGGCCCGACGACCAGTGCGTCGTCATGTACTCCGATGGCCACAGCGCGACGTTCTCGCCGGATGAGCAGCTCAACCAGCAGCGCGGCAGGGGCCATACCAACGAACTGGTCGGCGGCATCCTGATGCTGTTCGGTGTCGGGACCCTGGTCTCCGTGGTCGACACCGAGGCCGCGGTCGATCGCCTCCGTCTCCGCTTCGGGGCGGCCGGCCGCACTCGCGCCGCACAGACTCGCGCCGCACAGACTCGCGCCGCACAGACTCGCCACGCCGACCTTGCCCAGCAGGAGTGGAGCGAGTTGCTCCCCAGGCTCGCCGCGAGCCGTGGACTGCGTCACGTCGATCGCTCGGAACTCGATCTGCGATGCCGCGTCGAGCCTGCGTTCGACCGGCTGCTCCGCGGTGTGATCATCGATCGCGGCGTCGTCGAGGGCGACCTCGACGGCTTTCCATGTGTCGCGTTCAGCTTCCGCGTCGGCCCTGGCGGCTCCCGTTCGGCGGGCTGCGTCCTCACGCTGCCGTCGAATCTGCCTCGGCTGCGGTACGAACGCGTCGACTCGCCGAACGGCGCGGGGCGCCACGAGGACTACGCGACGCAGTCCGACGACCGGGAGTTCGCCGGCGGTCTGCTCAACCGCGAGACTCTCGCCCTGCTGCGGGAGCGGCGGCTGCGGACGCTGGCCATCGAGGGATCGCTGCTGTTCGGCACGGTCGAGGAGACCTCGGTGCGCACCGCCGAAGAGCTGGGGCGGGCATGGGACGCGCTGGCCGAGATCGCCCATGTCCTGCCTTCGACCTGGCCGTAGCGCCCCGCTCGGCGTCCGGTCAGCGGTCGCCGGGCAGCCGGCCGGATCGCAGGTCATCGATCCGGCTCATCAACGCCGGCGCCTTCAACCCTCGTACCAGCACGTCGAGGGCGGCATCGATGCTCGTGCCGAGGAAGATCTCGCCGGCGATGTCGTGATCCATGTAGACGCGACCCTCCTCATCGACGATGAGAACGTTCGTGGAATCGTCGGTCCGGCCGATGGGGAAGGTCCGCATGCCCAGCCGACCGGCGAGCCCGAACGCCGACACCGCCGTCATCGGAACATCGTCCGGGAAGAAGTGGATGGGGAACGCGCCGACCTCCTCGCCCCGCGAGATCGGGTACAGGTCCAGCAGACCGAACTCGCGGTAGATGTCACGAGCGGCGGGGAAGATCTCGTGCCGCTTCCCCAACGAGTCGGACTGGGCGCAGAAGTCGGCCAGCCAGGGGTCGACCCGCCCGGCCGTGTCGCGACCCGGCAGCCATCCGGCCTTGAGCAGCGTCGCCTCCACGTTGCCGTGGAACCGCGGGTTCTCGACGTCGATCTCGTCGAATCGTTCGGCGTCCATCGCGACGGTCGGAGGCTCGTTCGACAGTTCGCCCCGCACCAGGGTGGGCGGTGTGGTCTTCAGGAGCTGCTGCCTCCTGTATTCGGCGCGGAGCCGTGCCTCGATCCGGCCGGACTCGAACAGCGCCTCGCGGGCGGCGAGCCGGGCGGGCTCGGTCACCGGGGGACAGCGGTATCCCCGGCCCTTGATGTGCTCGTAGAACACCGGCGGCGGGGCGAGGTGGTGCTCCTGAAGGTAGTACGCCGAGGCCTCACACCAGATCCACACGCCGTCGGTCAGGTAGCGGATCGGAACCGCCCAGCGTCGCGCCGGATTCGTCGGGTCGAAGAGGTCGTGGCTGCGCTCGTCGGAGGGGACGAGGAGGGCACCGGAGCGTAGGTACCCGAGTAGGCGCTCGCGCTCCTCGGCGTCGGTCACCCAGGGGCGGCCGGACCACGGCCGCGGACGCTCCTGGTCATCCAAGCCGTCGACGAGCGGGACGAACCGGAAACCGTCGACCTCCTCCGGAGTCTTGATCGGAAGAACCCGCGGAGGCTTCCATCCGTCGCCGGAGGCGGGAGGCCGTGCCTGCTCCACCATTGCCTTCTCGATCACCTCGGGTCGATGTGTCAGTCGGAGAAGCGCTGCTGGGCGGCGCGGACGTTGGCGAGGCCGTCACGGAGCCGCTCGGCGTCGAAACGCCAGCGGGAGTCGAGACTGAAGCGACGCCCGCGCTCGGTCCAGAACGAGAACGGCGAGACCGAGTCGGCACCGTCGCGAACGAACTTCAGCACCTCCTCCAGCGCGGCGGCGCCCGCATCGAGATCGGCGTACGCCTCGCGACGCTGGGCGTCGGTGAGCCCTGCCGGCGACTCCGGTATCCGGGCGAGGATCGCGTCGGCCATCTCCAGCCACTCACCGGGATCCAGCAGTTCGGAGGGGCGGTCATCGCCGAAGCCCGGCCCGACGTCGACCGAGTCGAACGGCGCGTCGGGCACGCGGAACACGAACCCGCGCGATGTCCCGCAGTGCCCGCAGGCACCCTCGTACCGGCGGGTCAGCGCGTCGTCGACGATCTCGGATGCCGAGCGTTCCGGAAGAAAGCCCGTCATTCCGCACGTGTCGCAAGGCTGCCGCGCCATGTACAGGTACGCCTCGGAGCTGCTGCGAGCCAACCGGAGGCCCATCGGCGTCACTTCCCCTCTGTGCTGAGCCACTCGCCCGCGTCCAGGCGCTTCGCCGCCGAAGTGGTATCGATCGCCCGACGCGGGCACCGCAGGCCGTCCGTCGATGCGGTCGATCCGTCTCGCCTGTCGGGGCGGCTCCACAGCGGGACACCGGCGTCGAGCGCTCTCCGGTGATACGGCGGTGGCTTCGCGTCGGCCGCGTACACCTCCGCCTGCGGGTCCGGCTCGCCGTGCCGGGCCATGACCGCTTGGAGGTCGAGGGTGAGGAGGTAGGGCTCGACGCCGGAATCGGTCCTGACCAGGTACATCGCGTGGCACGCCGGCCGTGGACCGCCGCCCGGAGGAGTGGGGCGCGCCGTCACGGCCGAGTTCATGGCGATCCCTCGCTCCTCACTCGATCACGCGCTGGTTCCACAGGCTACTGCCAACCCGTGCGGTGGATCTCGGCGTACGCTGGAGTCCCAGCGTGGAGAACCGTTGGCATCCCGGGAACCGTTCATCGCCCCACCAGCCCGGCTGCTCGGGGTACTGTCACATGCTCTCACCGGTGAGTTTCGCGAGGTCGGGGGCGAAGACGGTCATCCAGTGCGGGTGCAGCCGGTAGTAGACCACGTCGTTGTCCCAGTCGAAGGCGTCGTCGCCGTAGAAGTCCTTGAGGTACGCGAGCAGGTCCGGCCAGTCCGCGGCCGGCTCGCCGTCCTCGGGGTTGAGGATCTCGACCTCGCCGTGTGTGAACACGCCCAGGTCCTCGCCGCGCATGTACGCGACGCTGGCGGCCGGGCGGGTGGCGAGGTGGCGGGCCTTGGCGGCGCCGCGTGCCGTGCCGAAGTGCCACCTGCCGTGCAGGAAATGCCCGTCCGCGCCGCTGATCCGCGGCTCGCCCTTCGCCGTCACGGTGGACAGGGCGAGAGTGCACATGCCGGTGAGGACCCGCGTGAGCCGCTCCGCGGTCAGCGTGCGCTCGGCGTTGATGATCGAGCGGAGGTGGGCGGTGGAGCGGGACAGGGAGGCGTCGAGCAGGTCCTGAAGCTCGTGGAGTTCTTCCGGCGTTTCACGCATCGGGTCACTGTAGCCAAGGCCGGTCCGGCGAACGCGAAGGTCACCGTGCCAGGTCGCGCCGGTACCAGGTGCCCGGTTTGCCGCCGATGTCCGCCGGGTCGGCCGGGCCGACGGGGGCGAACCCGGCCTTGGCCAGCACCTTCTGAGACGCGGCGTTGTCGCGGGCGGCGGCCGCCCTGAGCGTGTGCAGGCCGTGCCGCGCCGCCGCCAGCAGGCACAGCTCCCGTACGGTCGCGGTCGCCACGCCGCGGCCGGCGACGTGCTGCGCGACCCGGTAGCCGAGTTCGGCGGTGCCGTCCTCGGTGAAGATGAGGTTGAACCGCCCGAGGACCGAGCCGTCCTCGGCGACGAGCACGTAGAACGCGCCGGCACCGGCCTCCTGCTCGGCCAGCAGGGCACTGTGCCGGTCGGTGAACCGGTCGTAGTACTCGTCGCCACGGTCGGAGATCGAGGCGGCGAAGTAGGCGCGGTTCGCCAGCTCGAAGGCCAGAACCGCCGGGGCATGGTCGGCGCGCAGCCGCTCCAGTTCAGGCATCGTGCGACTCTACCCAGAGCGTCCGCTCGGATGCCGGACCATCCGGCGGCCGGTGGCCGCCGGGACGCGTCCGTGGCGCGATACCCGGTTCCGGCGTCGTGGAGGGAGGAAAGCCGGGATCGATGCCCCGGTATCCACCGCTCTCAGGTCTGCTCGGAGGAGCTCGTGGCGCCGGCCCGTGCCTGGTCGGCGAGGCGGCGGTGGGCCTCCTCCCAGGTGATCGGCAGTTGTTCCGCCGGTGCCTCCCAGAAGGTGAAGGCCGAGCTTCGCATGGTGGAGCGGAGCGTGGTCATGATGCCGCGGTGCGGCTCCGTGCGCGCGTAGGTGTAGAGCGCGTCGCGGTCGACCCACGCGGACAGGGTGTAGAACGTGCGCTTCGACGGCTGGGCGATGAGGGAGGCGCCCAGGGCTCCCGGCGCCGACCGCACCTGCCGCCAGGCGGACAGCGACTTCAGGAAGAACCGCAGGGTGTCCCGGCGGGAACGGACCTCGAACCGTGAGGCCATGACGTACATCTGCGTGTCCGGCGAGGGCGGGTTCGGGGCCATCCAGCGAAGCGTCGGCATCGCGTCCTCCTCGTATTGGCGAGTGCCACTATCTAATTTTGGATAGTAGCACTCCCCAATGGAGTGTGTCCGTCATCTCGCCCTCGCCACCGCCGACGGCCCAGCCCACATGACCGAACCCGATGCCGAGGCGGGTCTGGCCGCTTGAGCAGAACACGCATGCCTGAACCCGCACCACACGTTGCTGGTTCACCCGCCGGACGACCCCGCGCGCACGGTCTTGGTCGTGTTCGATCAGCCGGCGCTCTGCGGGGACTCACCGGAGGCGTGAGGTCACAGTTCGCCGCGGTACCACGCCTCGGCTTCGGCCTCCAGCGCCTTCTCGTCCGGTTTCGGCGGGCGTGCCCGGTCGATCCAGCGGAGCAGGTCACGGGCGAACTCGTCGGCGTCCTGCGGCCGTACGGATCCGTGGTGCCGGGTGAGGGGCTCGTCCGCGTCGCAGCGGGCGCACAGGAGGACCTCACTGATCCCCCGGACCCGGCCTCCTGACGCGTTCGCCCAGGTGTGGGGGAGACGCAGGACCGCGAGGACGTCGCCGACGCGGCAGCGGGGGCACACGCCGATCATGACCCGCCGATCGCGTCCGCGCCGAGCAGGGCCTTGACGTCGCCGTAGAACGCCGGTTCCGGGATGATCTGGAACGGGAGGTCCACCAGTACGCTCTTCGCGCCGTGGCGGCGTACGCGCATGTGGACCGGCGCCCGGCCGGGATGGGCGGCCAGGATGCGCCGGAACTCCTCGACGAGCCGCGCGTTCAGCCGGGTCTCCTGGACCGAGATGACCACGGGCGGCTCGGTGTCCGCCGCGGAGACGTCGAGGACGGCGATCTCCTCGCCGTAGACGCTCACCGTCTCGTCGCGCACGTTGATCCGGCCCCGTACGGAGACCACGCGGTCCTCGGCCAGCGCCTCGCCGTACAGGGTGTGCGTCTTGGGGAAGACCAGGCACTCCACCGCGGCGTCGTGGTCCTCGACCGTGACGATCGCCCACGGGCTGCCCTGCTTGGTGACCTTGCGCTGCAGGCCCGAGATGATCCCGGCCACCCGTACGTGGCCGTCCGTACGGCCGGAGGCCAGGAGCTCGGCGATCGCGGTGTCGCGGTGGGCCGCCAGGACGCGCTCGGCCCCGTCGAGGGGATGGGCGGAGACGTACAGGCCGAGCATCTCCCGCTCGAAGGCCAGGAGAGTGCTCTTGTCCCATTCCGCGTCCGGGATCGCGACCGAGAACACCCCGGAGGAGTCGTCCCCGGCCTCGCCGAGCGCGCCGAAGAGGGAGTCCTGGCCGCCGGCCTCGTTGCGCTTGACGTCGATGATCGCGTCGATGGCCTGCTCGTGGACCAGGACGAGGGCCTTGCGCCGGTGGCCGAGGCCGTCGAACGCGCCGGCCTTGGCCAGCGACTCGATGACGCGCTTGTTGCACACGACCGCCGGGACCTTGGTCAGGAAGTCGTCGAAGGAGGTGTAGCCGCCCCTGTCCCGGCGGGTCGTCACGATCGCGTCGACGACGCCCGCGCCGACGTTGCGGACCGCACCGAGCCCGAAGCGGATGTCCGTCCCGACCGCGGCGAAGTTCAGCACGCTCTCGTTGACGTCCGGCGGCAGCACCTTGATGCCGAGGCGGCGGCAGTCGGACAGGTAGACGGCCATCTTGTCCTTGTCGTCGCCGACCGAGGTGAGCAGCGCGGCGAGGTATTCGGCGGGATGGTTCGCCTTGAGGTAGGCCGTCCAGTAGGACACGACGCCGTACCCGGCGGTGTGGGACTTGTTGAAGCCGTACCCGGAGAAGGGCACGAGGACGTCCCAGACGGCCTTGATCGCCTCGTCGGAGAAGCCGTGCTCCCTCATACCGGCGGAGAATCTGCCCCACTCGGCGTCCAGGACGTCCTTTTTCTTCTTCCCCATCGCACGGCGCAGCATGTCGGCGCCACCGAGGGAGTACCCGGCGAGCCGCTGGGCGATCGCCATGACCTGCTCCTGGAAGACCACCAGGTGGTACGTGTCGCCCAGGATGGGTTCGAGGGCCTCCTCCAGCTCCGGGTGGATCGGCTCGACCTTCTGCTTTCCTGTCTTGCGGAGCGCGTAGTTGGTGTGGGCGTTCATCTCCATCGGCCCCGGCCGGTACAGGGCGTTGACCGCGGCGATGTCGGTGAACACCGTCGGCCGCATCAGCCGCAGCAGGACCCGCATCCCGCCGCTGTCGAGCTGGAACACCCCGAGCGTGTCGCCGCGCGCCAGCAGCTCGTAGGTCGTCCGGTCATCCAGCGGGACGTCGCGAATGTCGATGTCGATGCCCTTGTTGGCCTTGACGTTCGCGATCGCGTCGCCGATGACGGTGAGGTTCCGCAGGCCCAGGAAGTCCATCTTCAGCAGGCCCATCTCCTCGGCCTGCGTGAAGGGGAACCCGGTGATGACCGGACCACCCTGCTTCGGCTTCACCAGGGGGAGCACGTCGATCAGCCGCTCGGAGGAGAGGATCACGCCCGCGGCGTGGATGCCGGTGCCGCGGGTCAGGCCCTCGACCCCCATGGCGGTGTCGACGACCCGTTTGACGTCGGGCTCCTCCTCGTACATCTTCCGCAGCTCGGCGGCCTCGCCGTGGCGGGGATGGCTCTCGTCCCGGATGGCGGACAGCGGGATCTCCCGGCCGCCGACGGCAGCCGGGAACGCCTTGGTGATCCGGTCACCGAGCGCGTACGGGTGGCCCAGCACGCGGCAGGCGTCCTTCACGGCGGCCTTCGCCTTGATCGTGCCGAAGGTGACGATCTGGCACACCCGGTCGTCTCCGTACTTCGCGGTGACGTAGTCGATCATTTCGTCCCGTCGGCGGTCGTCGAAGTCCAGGTCGACGTCGGGCATCGTGACGCGCTCGGGATTCAGGAAGCGTTCGAAGATCAGCTTGTGCTCGATGGGGTCGAGTTCGGTGATGCCCGTGCAGTACGCGACCATCGACCCGGTCGCGGACCCGCGGCCCGGGCCGAGACCGATGCCGTTCGCGCGGGCGTACCGGCAGATGTCGGCGACGACGAGGAAGTAGCCGGGGAAGCCCATGTCGTCGATCACGGACAGCTCATAGTCGATGCGTTCCAGGGTCTCCCGCGGCGGGTCGCCCGCGTAGCGGTGCCGCGCCCCCGCCAGGGTCTCCTTCCGCAGCCACGACGACTCGGTCTCGCCCTCGGGGACCGGGAACTTCGGCATCAGGTCCCGGTGGGCGAACACCTCGCCGTAGTCGCCGACGCGCTCGGCGATGAGGAGCGTGTTGTCGCACGCGCCGGGCACCTCCGCGTCCCACAGCGCCCGCATCTCCTCGGGGGTCTTGATGAAGTAACCGGTGCCGGAGAACCGGAACCGGTTCTGGTCGGCGAGCCGCTTGCCGGTGCCGATGCACAGGAGCGCGTCGTGCGCCTCCGCCTGGTCCTCGGTCACGTAGTGGGAGTCGTTGGTGGCCAGGGGCGGCAGGTCCAGTTCTCTCGCGAGCCGCAGCAGGTCGTCGCGGACCCGGCGTTCGATGGCGAGTCCGTGGTCCATCAGCTCCAGGAAGTAGTTCTCCTTGCCGAAGATGTCCCGGTACGTGGCGGCGGCCTCGACGGCCTCGTCGTACTGGTCGAGCCGGAGCCGGGTCTGCACCGCTCCGGAGGGACAGCCGGTCGTGGCGATGATGCCCCGGCCGTGCTCGGCGAGCAGTTCGTCGTCCATCCGCGGATACCTCTGCACGTGGCCTTCGAGCCAGGCCCGCGACTGGAGCCGGAACAGGTTTCGCAGGCCCTCGGCGTCGGCGGCCCACATCGTCATGTGCGTGTACAGGCCGCGCCCGGAGACGTCACCGCCCCGCCCGGTCTCGTCGTCGGACCGGCGCAGCGCGAGGTCGTCGCTGTAGTACACCGCCTCGCGGTGGTACCGCGAGGCCGGGGCGACGTAGCTCTCGATGCCGATGATCGGCTTGATCCCCGCCCTGCCCGCCGTCCGGTAGAACTCGTACGCGCCGTGCACGTTGCCGTGGTCGCTCATCGCCACGGCCGGCATTCCGCGCCGGGACACCTCGTCCATCAGCAGGCCGACCTTGGCGGCGCCGTCGAGCATGCTGTACTCGGTGTGCACGTGGAGATGCACGAAGGACCGCACCGGCGACCACGCCCCCTGGTTGTAGGCTCACTCGCGAACCCGAGCATTCGACCCGAGGGCTGGCGCAGTTGTCCAACAATCGACACGCCGATTCTTCACAACCGCCGGTTGTGGGGCAGGGTGGTGCGGACCTGGATCTGGCCGCGGTCCGCGCCTTCGTCACCGTCACCGAGGACCGCTACTTCAGCGAGGCCGCGGCCCGGCTGGGGATTAGCCAGCAGGCCATCTCCAAGCGCATCGCGAAGCTCGAGTCCGACCTCGGCGTCCGGCTGTTCGCGCGCTCGCGCACCGGAGCCGACCTCACCGAGACCGGCATGGCGTTCCTGCCGCACGCGCGCGCCCTCGTCAACATCGCCGACCAGGCACTCGAGATGCTGCACGGCCGCCGCCGCGCGCTGCGGGTCGACGTACTGGACACCCGGGTGGCCTCCATCGACCTGATCCAGGCGTTCCACGAGACGGTCGAAGATGTGGACATCGAGATCATCACCTCGAACGGGCTCAGATCCGCCCGCAGCGCGCTCATCCGCGGATCGGTGGACGCGGCCTACTGCCGGGTCGCGGACGTGCCGGAGGAGATCGTGTGCGTGCCGGCGTTTCTGGAGCCGCTGCATCTCCTGGTCGGCCGCGACCACCCGTTCGCCGGCCGGACGCGGGTGGAGATGGCGCGGCTGTCCGGCACCACCGTGTGGATGCCCGGCAACGTCGCCGGGAGCGAGTGGGCCGAGTACTACGAACTCCTCGGCGCCGAGTTCGACATACGGATCGACACCTCCGGGCCGGACTTCGGCTGGGAGCACTTCGTGGCCGGGGTCGTCTCCGGCCGGGGGGCGAGCTTCGTCGGCGAGAGGACGCGGCTCCCCTGGCACCCGGACGTCGTACGGATCCCCGTCGTCGACCCCGTGGCCGTCTACCCGTTCTGGCTGCTCTACCACCGTCACAACCGGCACCCGGCCCTGACCCTGCTCACCCGCCACGTCGCGGCCGATCACCGGCCGCTGGACCGGCGGCGCCAGTGGCTTCCCGAACCCGACCGCGCCGCCTTCGCGGTCTAGGGTCGCAGGTCGCGTACGTTACCGAGCACCTCGTCCACCCCGATCAGGGTCATGCACTCGCCCTGGATCCGGCGATGGCAACGCAGGTAGCACGGGGAACAGCCGAGCTTCGGACCCAGCATCCGGTCGGTCTCGGCGATCTCCAGCTCCCGGTGCGGCATCGGGCCGGCCAGGGCCACCAGCGGGCGTCCCTGGGCCGCCGCGGCGTGCAGCGCGAGGCTGTCCGCGGTCACCACGACGTCGGCCTCGCCGAGGATCGCCATGAACTCACCGACGTCCATGTCGTCGACGAGCCTGATCCACGGGTGGCTCGCGAGCAACGGCGCGACCTGGTCGCGGATGTCGTGGTCCTCGGGGCCGGACAGGACGACCACCGCGGCGTCGTCGGCGGCCAGCCCTGCGGCCAGGTCCGCCCATGCCTGCGGGGTCCAGCGCTTGAGGCGGCCCTTGATGCTCGACCCGATGTTGAGCGCGACCAGGTCGCGGTCGTGCTCGCCGAACAGCCCGTTTAGGCGTGCCCGCGCGGCGCCGACGGACTCGTCACCGAGGACGACGTCGTACGCGGGTGCGTGATCGCCCAGCCCGACGGTCTCCAGGAGCACCCGCTGCATCGTCGCCGTGTTGTTCCGCCGCCACGCGTCGTGGATCTGGAGCCGCTGGAGGTGGTGCGCGTGCTCGGACGCCGGCTGGAACCGGTCCTGCGCGTTGAGGGTGAGCCCGCCGACGCAGCGCGCCGTCCGTACGATCTCCCGTGCCGTGTCGCCGGTCTCGAAGTTGAGCACGACGTCGAGGTCGCGCACGACGTCGTGCGGGACGCCCGCGGTCTCGATGTCGACCGGCCTCACGCCGGGTATGTGGCCCACCACCTCGGCGCCGCGCCGATGAGTGAACCAGAGCACCTCGGCCTGTGGGTTGACCTCGTGCAACGCCTTCACGACGGCGCTCGTGCGCACGTGGCTGCCGAGCCCGCCCATCTCCACCACGCCGACGCGGCGCGCCTGCCGGAGCTCGCCGGGGTCGTAGGGACGCTGGTGGGAGAGGTCGATGACGGCGGGCGCCGGCCGGTGGTGGGGGCATCCCCCGCAGTCGGGCAGCCGGAGTTCCCGCTGCACCTTGCACGGCTTGTACCCGACCCAGTCCTCGCAGTCCGGCCGGATGGTGAGCTCGGGCGGCACCCGGCCCTCGCCCGTGCTCTCGATCGCGATCGGATGGGCCGGATGCGCGGTGGGGGCCTCCGTCGCGTGATGAGGTACGGCCGGCGGCGACGCGTGCCGATGACCGTTGAGCAGCGCATCGATGCGCGAGCCGGGGTGCTCCAGGAGAGCCGGGGCCGGATCGGCGCCGGAGAGAGCGACGGACGCCTCGGGCGTTAAGGCCTGCTCCCGGTCCGCGGGGCGTTCCTTCGGCTCGGCGGGGCCCGCCCCCGTGCCGGTCTCCGGACTCTTCGCAGCGGGCGCGTCGGCGCCCTCGTGGGGAAGGGCTTCGTGTGGCGTCTTGGGCGTGAGGCCGGTCTCCCGGCGTGGTGGTGGTGCGGGCGCGTCGGCGCCCTCGTGGGGAGGGGCGGTGGGGGCCTCGTGCGGCGTCTTGGGTACGAGGCCGGTCTCCCGG